>JAATES010000398.1 GCA_015655615.1 Actinomycetales bacterium | reverse complement strand
GGCAGCGATGTTGTTCAGCGCCTCCCAGGCCATGCCACCGGTCAGGGCGCCGTCTCCGATCACCGCCACGACATGACGATCAGTGAGCCCCCTGACCTCATTGGCCTTCGCGACGCCGTCGGCCCAGCTCAGCGATGCCGAAGCGTGCGAGTTCTCCACCACGTCATGCTCGGACTCCGCCCGGCTGGGGTAGCCCGACAGCCCGCCGGCCCGCCGGAGCTGGTCGAAGTCTTGGCGGCCGGTGAGCAGTTTGTGGACGTACGCCTGATGACCGGTGTCGAAGATCACTGTGTCCTTAGGCGAATCGAACACGCGGTGCAGCCCCAACGTCAGTTCGACGACTCCCAGGTTGGGTCCCAGGTGCCCTCCGGTCCGCGACACTGAGGCGACCAGGAAGTCACGGATCTCCGCAGCGAGCTCGACGGTCTGCGCCGCACTGAGCCGACGCAGGTCGCTCGGCTCGCCGATCCCCTCCAGCAGTCCCACCAGACCTCCCTCGTCCTGGCGCACCCTATGCGCGCGACAACACTCCACACTATCCGCCACAGCAGCTACACACATGACACGTCACGTTTCCTACACTGGAGCCATGCGCTTTCTTCCCGGGCAGTCCCCCACCCATGACCTGACCTACGGTGACGTCTTCCTTGTCCCTTCCCGTTCCGACGTCGTCTCCCGCTTCGACGTCGATCTCTCGACGGAAGACGGCACAGGGACCACGATCCCCCTGGTCGTGGCGAACATGACGGCAGTGGCCGGACGCCGGATGGCGGAGACCGTCGCCCGCCGAGGCGGGCTGACCGTCATTCCGCAGGACATCCCGGTCGATGTGGTCGCCAAGGTCGTGGATCGGGTCAAAGGCTGCCATCCGGTCGTGGAGACCGCGATCACGGTCGCGCCGCACGACACCGTCGACACCGTGCTGACACTGATCGCCAAACGTGCGCATGGTGCCGCCATCGTGGTCGACGACGGTCGCCCCGTCGGCCTGGTGACGACCGCTGACTGCCAGGGTGTGGATCGGTACACGCAGGCCCGCGCGGTGATGGCCCCCGATCCGGTCCCCCTGGAGCGAGACGTCCTGGCGGCCGGGGAACCGGTCCTCGCGCAGGTCTTCGCCGATCTGGAGGCCACCCGTCGCTGGCTGACTCCTGTCACGCATGCCGGACGTCTGGTCGGGGTCGTCACCCGGACCGGCATCGTCCGGTCGAGCATCTACCGGCCTGCGGTGGATGACGCTGGCCGATTGCGCATCGCGGCCGCGGTGGGCATCAATGGCGACGTCGAGGCCAAGGCGTCGGCACTGCTGGCGGCCGGGGTGGACGCACTCGTGGTGGACACCGCGCACGGCCACCAGGCCAAGATGCTCGGGGCGTTGCGTCGGCTGCGCTCCTTGAACCCCTCGGTCCCGGTGGTCGCCGGGAACATCGTCACAGCTGCCGGCGTACGCGACCTCGTCGAAGCGGGCGCGGACATCCTGAAGGTCGGTGTCGGGCCGGGTGCCATGTGCACGACCCGTATGCAGACGGGTGTGGGACGCCCGCAGTTCTCCGCCGTGCTGGAATGTTCCGCCGCCGCGCGAGAGCTCGGAAAGCACGTCTGGGCCGATGGCGGGGTCCGCCACCCCCGCGACGTCGCACTGGCCCTCGCCGCAGGTGCCAGTCAGGTCATGATCGGATCCTGGTTCGCAGGAACCCACGAGTCTCCCGGGGACCTCCACGACGATGGCACCGGCCGGCTCTACAAGGAGAGCTTCGGCATGGCCTCGGCCCGGGCGGTCGCCGCGCGCACTGCGGGCACCGATGCGTTCCAGCGTGCACGCAAGGCCCTCTACCAGGAGGGCATCTCCTCGTCGCGGATGTACCTCGACCCGGCACGGCCCTGTGTGGAAGACCTCATCGACGAGATCACGTCCGGACTGCGGTCCTCATGCACCTATGCCGGTGCCCGCACCCTCGCCGAGTTCGCCGACCGAGCAGTCGTCGGGATCCAGTCTGCTGCGGGCTATGACGAGGGCCGCCCGCTCCCGAAGGGCTGGTGAACCCGATGACGTCCGGCCCAGGCCCCCGCCCCACCAGCAGCCGTGAAGCCGGTGGTTCGCGCGTGCTGGTCCTCCAGCATCGCCCGTGGGAGCACCCGGGACTGCTGGCGGACGCGCTGGCCGAGTTCTCGCTCGATGTCCGCACGATCTGCGACGAGGCGGAACCTGAACTCCCCCGCGCACGGGACCTGGCCGGTCTGGTGGTGATGGGCGGTCCGATGGGTGCGAGAGATGACGTGCGTCACCCCGGCCTGGCAGCCGAACGTTCACTCCTCGCGGACGCGGTGGAGTCCGAGGTTCCCGTGTTCGCGGTATGCCTGGGGATGCAACTCCTCGCGGTCGCCTTGGGTGCGGAACTTGAATCCGGAGCCGTCCGCGAGGTGGGCATCGCACCCGTGAGCCTGACCGGCGACGGAATCCGCGAACCTCTGTTCTATCCGCTGGTCGCCGAGGCCACCGCCGATCCGGCCGTCCTGCACTGGCACGGCGACACGGTTGACGCCCCCGAAGGAGCAGTCGTCCTGGCGCGGACGGACATGACACCGGTCCAGGCGTTCCGGGCAGGGTCAGCCCTGGGTGTGCAGTTCCACCTGGAGGTGTCGCGCGCACAGCTGGACACCTGGCTGGCGGAACCGGAAATGCTGGCCGATCTGCACCCGGGTGAGGCCGCAGCCCTCTCCGCAGCGGCGGACCAGCGCTTTCCCAGTCTGGTCCCGCGGGCTCTCGTGGGACTCAGCGACTTCGCCCGGCAGGTTCGGGACCGCCGCGGCTAGTCCCCCGGACGAACGGCGGGGTCGTCGCGTGGTGTGCAGACCCACGCGACGACCCCTCCTGTTGGCCAGGACTGCTACTTCTTGACCTTCACCTTCACCGACTTCGACGTCGCCCCCGCCACCGTCGATGCCGACGACGGCACGAAGGTCGCCTTCACCCTCACCGTCTTGCCATACCGCTTCGGCAACGTCACCGTCACCTTGCCCTTCTTCTTGGCCGTCACCTTCACCTTCTTGACAGCCTTCTTCCCCACGTAGACCTTCACCGTGCCCGAGGCATACACACCACTGGACAGCTTCGCCACCGTCACCGTGACCTTAGGCTTCGACCCCTTCTTGAACGCCTTCCCCTTGACCTTCACCGACGTCGACGCCTTCACCACCTTGAACACCACCGCGGACTTCGCCGACACCGCCGTGACCGAACCGGACACCAGTGACGCCGTCACCCCCGCATACGACCCCACCTTCAATGACCCCGGAACCACCAACGACGCCGAATACGACGAACCCGACCTCACCACCTTCGCCGAACCCCACACCACCGAGCCCGACCGGAACGTCACCGTCCCCGATGTGACACCCGAGACCACCACCGACACCCGCGCCCGCTTCGACATCACAGACCCGAACACCTGCGATGCCTTCGAGAACACCGGCCTGGCGACCGTAGCGGCCGGAACGGACTTGGCGGTCACCGTGGTGCTGACGGCGTCCGACGTGCTCACCTGATGGCTGGCGTCTCCGGAGTACGTCGCCGACAGCGAGTGGTCTCCGACCGACAGCGTGTTCAGAGGCACCGACACCGTGGACGTGGTCGGGTCAAGGGTGAAGGTTCCCAGGGGCGAGGCCCCGTCGAGGATCTCGACAGTCCCCGTGGCGCCGACCGGGGTGACTGCCACCGACACCGGGATGGTCGTCCCCACCTGGATGGAAGCCGGAATCCCGCTGAGCTGCGTATGCGACGCCTTCTTGACGACGTCAACCGTGACGGCAGCTGACGTGGAGCTCGCGTAGTTCGCATCACCGACGTACTGGGCGGTGACTGAATGTGCCCCCAACGGCAACTCCGAGGTGGTCAGCGACGCCGTGTGCCCGGTCACAGCGACCGGATCCCCCAGAACGTCAGTGCCCTGATGGAACTGCACCGTTCCCGACGGTCCCGCCGTGCCTTCGAGGCTCGATGTCACCGTCGCGGTCAGGGTGATCGCGGAGCCCACGGCCTGCGGTTCAGAGGGCGCCGTGATCGTCGTGGCCGTTGCCGAGGTGATGTGGTTCACCAGCACCGTCGCGCTGACCGGGTCCCAAGAGTCGCCGGAGGCCGTCACCGTGTAGGAGCCCGTGGCGATCTCGGCCGGAAGCACCGGCGAGGTGGTGGTCAGCTCGCCGCTCGAATCCGCCACCGCGGTCCACGGCTGGGTCAGCGGACTGGCGCCGGCCCACGCAAACGTCACCGTGGCTCCGGGCTGATAGCCGGTTCCCGAGAGCGCCACCGCATTCCCGAGGTCGACAGCCGTCGTGGGTGCCACCAGTGTCGGCAGGTAACGCACCGTGATCGTCTTGGTCACCGTCGTGCTCAACGCACCCGTCGCCACGGTGATGGTCGCCGTGTAGGTCCCGCCCGCAGCGTAGGTGTGGCTGCCGGTGACCTCCGTGCCCGCCACCGTGGCATTCTGCAACGGTGAGCCATCGCCCCAGTTGACCGTGGCGCTATAAGCACCCAGGCCACCCGAGACTGTCGTCAGCGCTCCTGAGTAGGCGCTGCCGAGGCTGACGGTGGCGGCCTCTGGGACAGTCGCGGTCAGATCGGCGCCGACGTCGACCGGGGCCCCGTCGGTGGCCCACGCCACGATGTGCACCTGACCGTCAGGCTTGATCACTCCGGACTGCGGAGCGAACTCGAGGTAGGAGACGGTCTTGGGTGTCCCGCCGACGGAATCGAGGGTGACTGGTGTCGTCGCGAAGATCGCAGCGTTGGCGGCGTCGCTACCGGATGAGCCCATGAGCCGTCCCACCGTGTTGGCCACCACTGAGTTGCCCGAGATCGGTGTCGTCGCCGCACCGACCCAATCGCCGAAGCTCACCGGAACGGCCTGCGTGGTGCCATCGGTGAAATGCAGGGTGACCGTGGTCGAGCGCGTGCCCTCGTTGGCAAAGCCAAGGAACGAGATGCTGGTTGTTCCTGGGTTCAGGCTTGTGCTCACCTTCTGTCCCGCCGGGAAGATCGTGTCGCGGCTACCTGAGGCGATCGAAGGGAGGTGGTAGTAGAACGCGGTACCTCCGAGGGTCACCGAGTTCTCGGTCCCCTGCACCACTCCGAGCGCGGAGAGCTTCGCCTTGTCAAAGGCGTAGGTGTTGCCGTCGCAGTCGGCAGCCGTGCCGCTGACCGTGAGGCACGCCACGTTCGCCGCGGAGGCGATTCCGCCACCTGGACGCCGGTCGCGGCTCACATCGAGGGTCACTGGCGCGGACACGGTGTCCGAGCCGTTCGAGGCGGACAAGGTGGCCGAGTACCGGCCGGGCTTGGTGAAGGAGAACGAGCTCGGGAAGCTGAGCGTCGCACCGGAGCCGGTGGCGGTCAGGGTCAACGGGACTGCAGCGCTCCCGTCATTGAGGTTGATGCTCGCGGTGGCCGCGCCCGACGTGACGCCGGTGCCTGTGAGGGAGGCCAGATCGCTGTAGACCTGGTATCCGTCGCGCAGGGTCGGGAGTGTCTTCGGAGTGAGCGCCAACGGCCCGACAAATGGATTGGCACCTACGGTGATGTTGTCGACGAATCCTGAGAACGCGGTGTTGGCATGCGCGGCCGTGTTGTCGTAGCTGAGGAGCACTTTGGTGATCTTCTTGCACACCAAGGACGACAGGTCGATGTTGACGGTGTTCCACTGGCCCGGAGTGAAGGAGGAGGCATGGGCCGCTGCCGTCACCGCTGTGCCGTTGCTGTCGAGCAGTCCCGAGGCAGACAGTCGCGCGGCATTGGACCCGTCCGCATCGGTGTACTCCACGTCCACGGCAGCGGGAGTGGACTCAGCACTGGACGGGAACACGGAGTACTGCAACCCGGTATCGGAGCCCACGAGAACGTCGAGCCCGCTATGGAGCGTGTTGACCGTACTCGAATGGCCGGCGGCGATGTTGGCTCCGCTGTAGCGCACCGCACCAGAACCCACGGTGGAACTGACGCCCCGCGGATCCTGCACACTGGTCGACAGCGTCGAGGCTGTTGCGCCGTCCCACGAGAGCAGGGTCCAATCCGCGATCTGGAAACGGATGGTCTCACCATTGAGCTGGGTGACCTTCAGCAGGTAGTACTGGTAACTCCCTGGGGTGGTGATAGTGAAGAAGTTCCGCTGATGGAAATTCGAGAACGTCTGATTGGTGCGCGAGTCGATCGCCACCCACGAGGCATCGTCGACGTTCGTCGCAGCACTCGCCGTGTTGCTGCCATAGACCGTCCACGCCTTCGGGTTACGGTTCGAGTTGTCATTCGCCGAGGTCAGGGAATAGCCGGTCACCACCGTCGGAGCGGTGAGCGGGTAGACCGCCGAGATGGGCAGTGTCGATGCCGCTGTGGTCAGGTTGACATACCACTTGGTGCTCGGGTTCTTGTCCAGCAGAGACGCCAGATGCTCGGTGGAGCTGCTCGTGTTCGGTGTAGGGGAATAGACGGCCGCTGCATCGATCAGGCTGTGCGCTCCCTCCGTCTCGCCTCGTAGCCCCACTGGCGCGGTGTCCTGCTCGTCCACGAGGGACTGCGGCTGTCCGGTCTCATAGGTGGTGGACCATTGACCGCCGACCACAGGATCGGCCGCTTGCGCCGCTGGAAGGCTCAATTGCCCCAGGCCACAGGCGAGACTCAGGGCCAGGCCCGCACCGATGGCTCGCTTGAGGGCACCGGGGGAATGCCCAGGCTGATGATTCGGATCTTTGACATTGCGCATCACAGTGGATCCTTTCGGCAGTCTATGAACTCACATAGTCGCTGCGATCCGTTCGCACCCTCGCCAACGGACTGACAACGCTGTCACTCTCGACTTGATACTAGGCCGATGGAAAACACCGGGTCAAAGGCCGGGCCGGTTCTCACAGCTGATTCTTCGCCCGGGCCGGGCTCTGACGATGCCGCGGGTGGGGGTTCTGCGGTGGATGCGCCCCACCGCAGAACCCCAGCCATCGAGAGATGGGCGGAGGTCAGACTCTGATGCAGGTCAGCTGGATCACACCAGCGATCGCAGCACGTACTGCAGGATTCCACCATTGCGGTAATAATCGGCCTCACCGGGTGTGTCGATCCGCAGCACGGCATCGAAGGAGACCACTGCACCATCTGCCTTGGTGGCCGTGACCAGCAAGGTCGACGGGGTCACTCCGTCATTGAGAGCCGTGGCACCCGTGATGTCGAAGACCTCGGTGCCGTCGAGGCCGAGCGAGTCGGCCGACTGCCCCGCCGGGAACTGCAACGGCAGCACCCCCATGCCGATGAGGTTGGACCGGTGGATCCGCTCGAAGCTCTCCGCGATCACGGCGCGGACCCCGAGGAGCGAGGTGCCCTTCGCAGCCCAGTCGCGCGATGAGCCCGATCCGTACTCCTTGCCGCCCAGGACGACGAGCGGCACGCCCGCTGCCGCGTAGTCCTGCGCGGCGTCGTAGATGAACGCCTGTTCCCCCGTCAGGAAGTTCCAGGTGTAGCCGCCTTCGACGCCCGCTCCTGCGTTGGCCGACGCGAGCAGCTGGTTGCGCAACCGGATGTTGGCGAAGGTGCCCCGGATCATGACCTCGTGATTGCCGCGACGCGAGCCATACGAGTTGAAGTCCTTGCGGTCCACCCCATGGTCGGTCAGGTATTGCGCGGCTGGTGTTCCCGGCTTGATGGCCCCTGCCGGGCTGATGTGGTCGGTGGTCACCGAGTCGCCCAGCTTGGCGAGCACGCGCGCACCCGCGATGTCGGTGACCGGTTCGGGAGTCGCCCCCATGCCCTCGAAGTACGGGGGCT
>JAATES010000068.1 GCA_015655615.1 Actinomycetales bacterium | reverse complement strand
GTCCCGTGGGGCTGCCCGGATCGCCGCGCCCAGGCACCGACGAGCTGGGAGAGCTCTTTGCGGAGCTCCACCGCACGGCGGTGCTCGGAGGCAGTGCGTTCCGCCTCCGCAGCGTGCTGTCCGGCCGTGGCCTTTCCCCTGGTCCCCTTTCCCGCCTGGAGCTGGGACGCCTGCCGGGCGCGGAGCAGATCCGTGACCTGGTCCATCTCCAACAATCCCGGCAGGCCCAAGAAGTCGAGTTCCTCGTCAGAGCCGATGTCGGCACCCGTGCCGAACTCGCCGCCGTCGAAGAGCACCCGGTCGAAGGAGGCCTGTGCCTCAAGTGCCTCGAATGAGCCCTCGTCTGCGAGCGACCCCGAGGCCTTCTCCTCCCGGTTGGCTGCCGCCAGGAGTCTGGCCTCTGGGTCGAGTCCCTCGCCGGCCTTCTCCGGCCGATCCAGCGCGTGGTCCCGTTCCACCTCCAGGCTCGCCGCCAGCTCGAGCAGCTGCGGAACGCTGGGGAGGAAGATCGAGGCCGTCTCGCCCCGGCGCCTGGCCCGAACGAACCGCCCGACGGCCTGGGCGAAATACAGCGGAGTGGCCGTCGAGGTCGCATAGACGCCGACGGCGAGCCGGGGCACATCCACACCCTCGGAGACCATCCGCACCGCGACCATCCACCTGCGCGAGGCATCCGCCGCGAACTCGTCGATCCGGACCGAGGCGCCGTCGTCATCCGACAGCACGACGGTCGCGCTCTGCCCGGAGATGGTCCGCAGATGCTTGGCATAGGCACGCGCATCGTTCTGGTCCGAGGCGATCACCAGACCGCCTGCATCGGGGACCGTCCGGCGCACTTCGCTGAGCCGCTTGTCTGCGGCGGCGAGCACGGACGGGATCCACTCCCCGGTGGGGTCCAGCGCCGTGCGCCAGGCCTGCGCGGTGATGTCCTTGGTCAGCGGCTCGCCGAGCCGGGCCGCGACCTCGTCACCCGCGCGCGTGCGCCAGCGCATCGAGCCGGAGTATGACATGAAGATCACCGGCCGGACCACGCCGTCGCGCAGCGCCTCCCCATAGCCATAGGTGTAGTCCGCCGCCGACCTGCGGATGCCGTCGCGATCCTGGGCGTACTCGACGAAGGGAATGGGCGCGGTGTCGGAGCGGAACGGAGTGCCGGTCAGGGCAAGGCGGCGGGTCGCCGGGTCGAAGGCTTCCCGGACCCCGTCACCCCAGCTCAGTGCGTCCCCGCCGTGGTGGACCTCGTCGAGGATCACCAGAGTGCGCCCGGCCTCGGTTCGGGCCCGGTGGAGTGCCGGATTGGCGGCCACCTGCGCATAGGTCACCGCGACGCCGACGTACTGCGAGCCGTGGCTGCCCTGGGCGTTGCGGAAGTTCGGGTCGAGGTGGATCCCCACCCGGGCGGCCGCGTCCGCCCACTGATGCTTGAGGTGCTCCGTGGGAGCCACCACCGTGACCCGGCGGACCGTCCCGGCCTCCAGCAGGCCGGCGGCCAGTCGCAACGCGAAGGTCGTCTTGCCCGCACCCGGGGTGGCCACGGCGAGGAAGTCGCGCGGGTGCCGCGCAGCATAGAGGTCCAATGCGGTCGCCTGCCAGGCACGCAGCTTGGTCGCAGTGCCCCAGGGTGCGCGTCGCGGGAAGGCAGGTGACAGGTGCGCGGCGGCGAACGTCGATACCCGGACCGGCTCCTCCTGGGCAGACTCGGCCGCGACCGCCTCGGACCCATCCAGCGAGTCGAACAGGGTGGGTGCTTCAGCCGATCCGTCAGAGTACTCGGAAGCTGCCGTCACGAAGCGTTGTCGCCTTCTCCATCCTGAGGAGCCCGCAAACCGTCGTAGATCTCCTGGCAGACCGGGCATACCGGGAACTTCTTGGGGTCGCGTCCCGGCACCCAGATCTTGCCGCACAAGGCCACCACCGGAGCGCCCGACAAGGCCGACTCGAGGATCCGTTCCTTGCGGACGTAGTGACTGAACCGTTCGTGGTCGCCCGGCTCCGCCTCCTCCGTCTGCTCGACCCGCTCCAGCAGTGCCGTGGTCAACCCGCCGGGAGTCGCCTCAACCGGCGTGACAGGGCTGGGCAACGGCTGATCCAGTTCGCTCATGGGGACAATTCTACGTCGGTGACGACAGACGCCGACCGTCGTCTCAGCCGTCCATCCGGTCGTTGCCCCACCCTGCCTACGTGATCGTCCGCTGCTGCAACGACTGCCCCACCGGCCGGGATTCGTATGCCTCACAGTCGTGGTCGGCCAGTTGCAGCCCGCTCGCGGCGGGCGAGCTCGTCGTATACCGCGAGTGGGCTCGCGCCGTCGCCACGGTGATCAGGGCGACTGGCCGGGTGACCCTCAGCCCCTCGATCGCGCTGACACGACCAGCGTTTCCAGTGTCGGGTCCCCGAGACGACCGCCGTCCGCTGCGACGGCCTCCCCGAGGCGTGACGGTGAGGTCGTGCGCGTCCTTGAACAGAAGTCTGATGTCGAAGATGTCGTTGGCGTTCATGGGAGCGGCGTAGAGGTTCTCGGCACCGTTGTCGACGCTGTTGAGCTCGAAGCAGCCCATGTTCACGGCAACC
>JAATES010000253.1 GCA_015655615.1 Actinomycetales bacterium | reverse complement strand
TACGCCTTCATCCGCACGTCCGGGTACCTGTCCGGACCCAACGACGTCTACGTCTCGCTGGCCCAGATCCGCAAGAACGGTCTGCGCCGCGGTGACGCCGTCACCGGCGCGGTGCGCGCTCCGCGGGACGGGGAGAGTTCGGCCCGGCAGAAGTTCAACGCGCTGGTCCGGCTGGACTCGGTCAACGGCCTTCCGGCAGATGCCACTCGCAAACGTCCCGACTTCGCCAAGCTGACCCCGTTGTACCCGCAGGAGCGTCTGCGCCTGGAGACACCGTCGGCGACCCGGCTGACCCCACGCGTCATCGACATCGTCGCGCCGATCGGCAAGGGTCAGCGCGGTCTGATCGTCGCCCCGCCCAAGGCCGGCAAGACGATCATCATGCAGCAGATCGCCAATGCGATCACGGCCAACAACCCTGAGGTCCACCTCATGGTGGTGCTGGTCGACGAGCGGCCTGAAGAGGTCACCGATATGGAGCGGACGGTGCACGGCGAGGTGATCGCCTCCACCTTCGACCGCCCTGCGTCCGACCACACCATCGTGGCCGAGCTGGCGATCGAGCATGCGAAGCGCCTGGTCGAGCTGGGCCAGGACGTGGTGGTGCTGCTCGACTCGCTCACCCGGCTGTCCCGGGCCTACAACCTGGCTGCCCCGGCCTCGGGCCGCATCCTCTCCGGTGGTGTCGACGCCTCGGCGCTCTACCCGCCCAAGCGGTTCTTCGGTGCCGCACGCAACATCGAGGAGGGTGGCTCGCTGACGATCCTGGCCTCGGCTCTGGTGGAAACCGGCTCCAAGATGGACGAGGTCATCTTCGAGGAGTTCAAGGGCACCGGCAACATGGAGCTGCGGCTGTCGCGCTCGCTGGCCGACAAGCGCATCTTCCCCGCGGTCGACATCAACGCCTCGGGTACACGCCGGGAAGAGGTCCTGCTTCCCGCCGACGAGCTGAAGATCATCTACAAGCTGCGCCGCGTCTTCGGCGGACTGGACCAGCAGCAGGCCATCGAGCTGCTGCTCGGCAAGCTCAAGGACACCAAGTCGAACATCGAGTTCCTGCTTCAGGTGCAGAAGACCACCCCGGGGACGGCCTCGGACGACAACGCCGGTCGTACGATCTGACCGCATGCCAATGGCAAGACAGAGAGGTGGCCCCCGATCCTGACCGGACCGGGGGCCACCTCTCATTGCTGGTACTTGCTGGCGGCCACGTGTCAGCGAGCCACGCGCACCTTGCTCGCAGCGGACTTCTTCGCCACGTAGCTACTGCCCGTGTAGGTCACCGTCAGCTTCTTCTTGCCCGCCTTCGTGGACTTGGCGATCTTGACCTTCACCGTGGCCCGGCCCTTCTCGCTGAGCTTGGCGGTCTTGGTCTTCGCGCCCACCTTGACCCTCACCTTTCCGCCCGGCACGACACCCGTGCTGGTCACCGTGACCGTGACCTTGAGGGTCTTGCCGCGTGTGACTGACTTCTTGGCGGCGATCTTCACGGTGGCCGCCGCCTTCGTCACCGACACCTTCACGGTTCCGGTCGAGGGCTTGAACCTTCCGGCGACCCCGGCGTACCTCACCGTCACGGCCCGGGTACCCGGGCTGAGGGCTTTGGCCGGCAGGATCACGGACGCCTTGCCCGTAGCGGAGATCGATGCTGTCACGGTCTTGGCACCGACCGTCACCGACACGGTTCCCGAGGTGGCCTTGCCGACGGTGATCGCGAGTCGCGCGGTCTTGCCGTAGACCTGACTCGCAGCCGGTGCGGTCACAGTCGTGGCGATCGCCTGCTGGATGGGGGGAGCCGTCACGGCGGAGCCGGGGGAGGCGGGGGACGCCGGTGAAGACCCGACCGCGTTGCTCGCTGCCACCGTGGCCGTCCAAGTCCCTGCAGGGACAGCTACGAAGGTCGTGCTCGTCGTATCGGCGTCCGCCGTCCGAGTCAGCACCGTGCCCGTGCCGGAGGTCAGTGTCACTAAGAACGACGTGATGTCGGAGCCGCCATCGTCGGGCGTGTCCCAGGTGACGGTGACGTCCTGGGACGAGACCGACACGACCGGCGCCTCGGGTGCGACAG
>JAATES010000240.1 GCA_015655615.1 Actinomycetales bacterium | reverse complement strand
GATCGCGGACTACACCTCGACGTACCAGCCCGCGTGGGACCAGGTGTGGATCGCCAACAACAAGGCAGGCGATGACGCGGTGTACCCGTTCAACTACCCTGCCCTGTCACCGCTGGCCACCAGCAGCGCCAAGGATGCGGCGGCTGCCGCACAGAGCGCCTGGTCGGCAGCGTTCTGAGCTGACCAGCCTCACCCACATGAGGGGACGGGTGCCGTTCACCACCTGCGGATGGCACCCGTCCCCCGCTCTGCGGTCGCATAAAGGACAAGTCGATGGCTTCTTCGTTCCCCTTCCCCCACCGCACTCCGGTGCGCAGCAGCTTCTCGGTCGGTCTGCTCATCTTGATCGTCTTCGCATTCATCCCCGCGATCGCCGTCGTGGTCGTGTCGTTCACCGACCTCAAGGGCCTGCCTGGCCTCCCCGTGCACTGGATCGGGTGGGAGAACTACCAGGACTACTTCGGCAAAGGCCACCGGGCCGACAACCTCAACGCCTTCAAGAACACGCTGATCTTCGCCGGGCTGAGCACGCTGGCACAGATCGGCCTGGCGCTGCTGGTCGCCCTGCTGCTCAATCGGCCACTCAAGGGCCGTGACTTCTACCGGTCCGTGGTCTTCATGCCCACCGTGCTCGGGGTCACCGTGACCGCCTTGATCTGGTCGTTGATGTTCAACACCTCCGGCGGGCCGGCGCACAGCGTCCTGGCCCTCTTCAACTCGGACTCCGCGTTCTTCGGAGATCCCAAGATCGCGTTGTACCTGGTCATCTTCGTCCAGGTGTGGATGGTGATGGGAGTATCGGTCATCATCTTCCTTGCCGGCCTGCAAGCGATCCCGGACGACCTCTACGAGGTCGCGAACATCGATGGTGCCTCCCCCTGGCAGCGATTCCGGTACATCACCGTGCCGATGCTCGCTCCATCGATCACGGCCAATGTGCTCCTGGGAATCGTCACCGCGATGCAGAGCTACCAGCTGACCTATGTGCTCACGGGGGCGGACAAGAAGGCGACCCAGGTCCTCTCCCTGCAGGTGTATCAGCAGTCCTTCGGCGCGAAATCAGGGACCACCCTGGTGCAGTCGCAGGGCTATGCGGCCTCCATCTCGATGGTGCAGTTCCTCTTGGTCGGCACCATCACCTTCCTGACGTTGTGGTACCTGCGCAAGAGAGAGGCAAAGCTATGAGCACCGTCACCGGCACTGATCGCGGACGACCGGGCAACGATGCCTTGGCGGCCAAGCCGGACAAGCGATTGCACAAGAAGCGGCCTCCCGTCGGTGCGTACGTCTGCATCGCCTTGCTCATGCTGTTCTTCCTGTTCCCCTTGGCGTACCTGGCCAATACGGCGCTCAAGAGCGGCACCGAGTTCATCCAGGACCCCGTCGGTCTGGTCACGCACCCGCAGTGGGGCAACTTCGCCGAGGCCTGGCGGCTGGGCGACTTCGGGGCCTTCGTGGCCAACACGGCGCTCTACACCGTGGCGGGAGCCTCGATCGGCACCTTCATCGCCCTGGTGATGGGCTTTCCGGTGGCCCGCGGCTACATCAGGTTCGTCAAGCTCTGGAATGCGCTGTTCGTGTTCGTCCTGTTCCTGCCCAATGCGCTCATGACGCAGTTCCAGCTGCTGCTCAAGCTCGACCTCTACGACACCCGGCTCGGATACATCCTCATGGTGGGCGTCGGGGTGGGCATCGGGCCGCTGCTCTTCACCGGATTTGTGAAATCACTTCCGCGCGAGCTGGACGAGGCCGCAGCCCTCGATGGCGTGGGGTACTGGCGGTACCTCTTCTCCTTCGTCTTCCCCTTGGCCAAACCAGCTCTCGCGACGATCTTCATCCTCCAGGCGGTGTGGATCTGGAATGAGATCATCCTGGCCACCGTGCTGTTCGCGGACTCCTCGAAGTGGCCGATCGCCGCTGGGCTCAACGCGTTCAAGGGGACGTACTCGACCAACTGGAGCCTGCTAGCAGCGGCCACGCTGATCGTGGCGGCGCCGCTGATGGTGGGTTACGTCTTCATTCAGAAGTTCCTCGTCAATGGCGTGGTCGGTGCGGTCAAGGGGTAGTCAACCGCCGATGCCTCCACTGTCGACATTCACATCATCAGGAGTAGAAGATGACCTCGGTCAGCGAGATCCCCACGGATCTGTCTGCACGATCAGTTCCATACCAGCTCACCCGGCTGGGCGTGATCATGTCCCCGGACCCGGCTCGCCCGCTCGAGGCCGAGGGCGTGCTCAACCCCGGCACGGCCTGGGGCCCGGACGGAGAGCTCTACCTGTATCCCCGCCTGGTGGCGGCGGGCAACGTCTCCCGCGTCGGGCGGGCCCGGGTGCTGCTCGAGGACGGTGTCCCGGTGGGCGTGGAACGGGAGTCCGTCGTGCTGGAGCCGGACCGCGGCTGGGAGCGGGGCGAGCACCACGGGGGAGTGGAGGATCCCCGCATCACGTGGGTCCCCTCGCTCGACACGCACCTCATGACGTATGTGGCCTATGGTCCGCTCGGCCCGCGCCCCGCGTTGGCGGTCTCGAAGGACGGCGCGGAGTGGCAGCGGCTCGGCCCGTTGCAGTTCGAGTATGAGGACGATCTCGACACGGATCTGAACCTGTTCCCCAACAAGGACGTCGTGTACTTCCCCGAGGTCGTTCCCGGCCCGGACGGACGGCCCTGCTATGCGGTGCTGCACCGACCGATGTGGGACTTCAGCTTCGTGCGTCCGGGCGAGGCGGCCCCGTTGCCCGCTGGGGTGACGGATGACCGCGCCAGCATCTGGATCTCCTACATCGATGCCGAGGCAGCGACGTCCGATCTCGGAGCGCTGGCCCGGCCGTTCGGGCACCGATTCGTGGCCGGTTCGCAATTCCCGTGGGAGGCGCTGAAAGTGGGCGGCGGTCCCGCGCCGTTGCGCGTGCCGGAGGGATGGCTGGTGATCCATCATGGCGTCACCGGGGAGATCACGGCCGGTGGCTTCACTCCGCAACAGAAGGTGCGGTACGTCGCCGGAGCGATGATCCTTGACGCCAAGGACCCCTCCAGGGTGATCGCCCGCACTCCCGAGCCGCTGCTGGAGCCCGCGACCGCCGAGGAGACCCAGGGGACGGTCTCGAACGTCGTCTTCCCGACGGCCATCGAGCGGATCCAGGGCGTCGACTACGTGTTCTACGGCATGGCGGACAGCAAGATCGGCGTGGCCCGGCTGGATCGCATCCCCGTGTGAGTACTGCCCGGGTGCGGCACCGGAGAGTGCCGCACCCGGGCCCCGGCTGGTCAGGCGGCGAACCACTCCTGAACCTTGGAGACGATGACCCGTTCGAAGACGTCGTCATCGTGCCGCGCACGGAGCCATTCCTGGAACGTGCTGCCGGTGGACTGGTCCATCTCCTGCAGGCAGGCCGCGGTGTCGGTGACGGCTCGGTAGAGCATCTCTTCGGCCTGCGCGGGCGTGTCATAGAAGAACGGATACCGGTCCGGCACCAGCGCGTGGGCCCACGGCTCATGGGGGAAGACCCCCACGGCCCCGGCGGCGAGCGCCTCGACGTACATCATGCCGTAGGACTCCTCGCTGGCCGTGGCCAGGAACGCCGTGGTCCGGCTCAGCGCCTCCCAGTAGCCGTTGCGGTCGGCCGTCAGCGGGCCGATCCAGATCCAGTCGGACCGGGAGTACCGCATGGCGATCTCGCTGACCAGGTGCGACTCGATGAGCCGGGCCTCCACCTGGAGGGGAGTGCGTCTGTGGACGCGCTCGACCACATCGAAGAACAGCTTGGGCTGCTTGCCCTCCGACACGTAGATGGCCGGGTAGAGGACGACCGGGGCCTCGGCCGTGCGCCGGGACTGCACGTGGCCATGCCGGAAGCCGAGGTTGACCCAGGCGATGGTGCTGCGCTCGGCCAGCGGCTGAACCTCCCACTTGGTGACGATCTCGCGGACCTCTCCGGCTGTACGCTCCGAGTTCGCGAACGTCGGGAACAGTGCGCAGCACAGTGCGAGGGAGGCCTTCTCGACCCGGGAGTCGTAGCGCGATGTGGCCCAGCACACGAAGTTCATGACCTTCGGCTCGATGTAGCTGTGGCGCAGGGTG
>JAATES010000212.1 GCA_015655615.1 Actinomycetales bacterium | reverse complement strand
GGGGGCAGCATGGCGATCGACATATCCGCCGCGCCATCGAGCACAGGTGGCACCAGCGGAGCGGTGTTCACCGCAGACTCGGCGAGGTCCCCGTCGATGAAGAGCAGTAACCGCGGCGGCAGGCCAGGCGCGTCCCGCATCGCCACCACGGCGGCCCCGGTCTCCAAGGCGGCGGCCTTCCCGCGATTGTGCGAGTGGCGCACCACCACTGCACCGGCGTCACGTGCGACATCCTGCGTGTTGTCCTCCGAGCCATCGTCGACGACCAGAACGAGATCGACGTGCGGGATAGCGCGCGCGGCGCGCACCGTGGCGGCAATGCGCCGGGACTCGTCCTTCGCCGGGATCACCACGGCGACCCGCTGACGCTGCGAAGCCCTTTCTGCGGCCGAAGCCCTGCTTGCGTTCACAGTGTCGATT
Source organism: Actinomycetales bacterium (assembly GCA_015655615.1). Taxonomy (GTDB): domain Bacteria; phylum Actinomycetota; class Actinomycetes; order Actinomycetales; family Cellulomonadaceae; genus Rarobacter. The sequence continues at coordinate 2,225 of JAATES010000212.1, read as the reverse complement.
CTAGTGGTCATCTCCAGGTGTGCGAACCGTAACGACCTGGAAAAGCAAGGTTCAGCGCAGGGTAACCTGCCGCGCCACGATACCCGCGCGAGCGCGCCGTTCGTCAGCATCGAGCGGTGCATCGGAATCCAGCGCCGTCCTGAACGTCGGCAGGAACTCCGACGCGGCGTCCTCGACCTCTGCGGCCTCGGTACCACGCGGCAGCTCCCACACCGGAATGCTGATGCCACAGGCCCGGAAGGCCCCGATGAACTTGCCGCCGGCCACACTCGAATTCAGCCGCGCGTGGAGGCGGGCAATGGCGTCCAGCAAGCCGTCCTCCTCCTCAGCGAACGACCACCGCAGGTACTCGCGCGAACCCATACGGCACCAGTACGCACTGGGCACGGAGTCCAGCTTGACGGTCTCCACGATGGACTCGGCGGCTGCCTGCAAGGACTCGTCGAGTTCAGGTGTCCGCTCGGCCTCCGCATTCAGCCAGTATTCGAAGCTGTCGTGCACGACCGGGACCAGCGGGACGGCGGGGTCGAGGATGTCCTGCAGCCGCGGGCCCGGACCGGGAAGAACCGCGGTGGTGACCGGTGTACCCGGCGCCAGGTCCAGTGCGGTCAGTAAGGTCGCAGCGATGTCGCGGCTGAGATCACCGGAACCGGCGTTGGTCTGCAACGCCACCAGGACGACGCCGTCGATCCGATGCAGCGCGGGCCACGATTCCGGAAGGGACGTCACCACGGTGACGTCACGCCCACCGAACTCCGGCAGCGTGCGGACCTGTGCAGTCGCGGACGGGACGATCTCCCGCAGGGCGACCCAGTCGGCCTCACCGGGGAGGTCGGCAAATGGGCGCGGAACGAAGTCGATGGCGGGTTCGGGAGACATGAGGGACATCCTAGCCAGTCATGTCCATGGAGGGGCCAGTCCCAGGGCTGGCGGGCTGGTCGTCGAGGTGGCCGGTTGGTGGTCGTTCGCCAGATCTGCTCGGTGGTAGCGCCGTTCGGCGACGAACGCGCTCACGGTGCGTAGGGGTCGCCCGGGAGGGTGTGGAAGACGTTGATGGTGTCGGGGTCGTCAACCAGGCAGAAGTTCATCACGACGACGCCATTCCCGTTGGGGTAACGGACTGCACCGGTGTTGAGGTAGTTGGGCCCCTGGTAGCCGCGGCTGATGTAGTTCGTGACGGCGGAGGCAAATCCGGAGTAGTGGCCGGCGGACGAGGCAACGTTGCGGACGATGCTCATCGTCGTTCCGTCCGAGGCGAGTCGCCAGATCTGCTCGCCACACGTCCAGTCGTAGCCGGGAACCGGGTAAGCCGCATTCAACGACACAGCGATGGAACCTGCCGGACTGTGCTGGCCTACGACGCCCGCCGAGGAATAGGTAGGCAACGCAAGAGCCTCGAAGTAAGTGTGGCCGAACGTCGAGGTCTTGGCCCACTGTTGGGAGGGGCCGCCCTGCCCGACCACCGTCAGCCCACCACTGGTGGTCTCGGTGGGGCCGGTCCAGGTCGGGGTACCCATCGCCCGGAACGGTGGGCCGTACTGGTCGATCTCGGCCTGGCTGATCAGCCCGCGCTCGACCGCGTAGGTGTTCAGGGCCTGGACCATGTCAGGCAGGAACACCGTCTCCGTCGTGGTCGACGCCCCCAACGTGATCGGTGCGGTCGCATCTGCTGCCGGGTACGGGGTCCAGATCCGGTTGGTGACCATGCCGAGGTCCTGCTCCTCGGTCGAGGGCGCACGCCAGCACACAATCGTCAGCCCGCACCGATCGTCCAACCCAGGACGGTCCAACACTGTCGAGATCGCCGGAACCGTCGCAGGCCCAGACGTCGTGCACCCCGGGATCGACCCGTAGGTCGTCTCCCCGGTGAACATGTCCGTCCACCCAGCCTGACTTTCACAGTTCCTGCCACCGGTGTCCCCGCTACCCGTGCCGCCACCGGTGGACGGCCGGCCGGTGAGCGTGGTGGCCACCGTCTTCGCAGCCGTCACCACGCCGGCCGCGACCGGTGAGGCCGGAACCCGGACCCGCCACACCTCAGTGCGTGGCGATGCGCCTGCCGGCAACGTGAGAGAGACCTTCGCAGTCTTGGTGTTCTTCAACCGGAGGGACTTCACCGTCGCCCAAGAGTTGCCGGTGCGGCGCTCGAGGAGCAGGGTGCGTCCCACCGCGGGGGTGACTGTGACCGGGACCTGGGCACCCGCACTACCGGCTTTGACCGTGGT
>JAATES010000323.1 GCA_015655615.1 Actinomycetales bacterium | reverse complement strand
GGTGCTCGGCGGGTTCACGACTCCAGCGGCGATCTCTTTGGCGGTGCGGGAGCCGGTGGAGCCTGCGACTGCGGGTGCGGGGTTCCCGGTACCCGCACGGGGCACCCTGACCGTATGCGATGCCGAGAACACCCCGGTTGCGCGACTTGCGATGGCTGACACTCCTGCCGCCTCCGGCGGGCGCCCAGTGGTGAAGGTGACGGCGGTCAAGGCACTGAGCTCGCCCGCAGGCCTGGCAGGCACGCAGCGGCCCGTTCGTGTCGCCGACATGCGTGCGCAGGTGTCCTCGGGCCGTGCGGTGGTCGTAGTGGAGGCAGCACCCACTCGTGCCGAGCTGGCGGACATCCGAGCCCGGGTGACACAGCTCAGCATGCAGCGGGGCGGTGGCATCCGCGATGGCGCGCTCTGGATCGTTCCGTCGGCGCGCCGGCTGTCCCACGCCCCGGAGGCGGAGCGCCTCCTGCGGATGATCAAGCGGCTGATCGATGACGGCGAGGCCGAGGGCGAGCTCCTCGCCTTCCCCCGGCCGGTCGCCTCGGCCGACGACGTGCTGGTGGCCGGCCGTCCGGAGCAACTGGGAGTCAGCCCTCTGGTGCACAGCTGGGGCGGAGAGGTGGTGGCTACCGTGACTGAGGGGGGGGAGCCGAGCGAGCGCGGTCGCCGGGAGCCGCTGCGGCAGGCCCTGATGCGGGCCTACCCCGAGGCTGTCGTCCGTGAGGTGCTGGGCACGGCGCAGCCCGGCGGTATGACGCCGCCGGAGCGGGGGGCGGTTGTGCTCTTCACCGGGCTATCCGGGTCAGGCAAGTCGACGGTGGCCAAGGCCCTCTGCCATCGGATCGAGCAGCTGGGAGCGGGCCGCGCGGTGGTGATCGATGGAGACGAGGCACGGCAGGTGCTGTCGGACGACCTCGGCTTCGACCGGGCCTCCCGGGACCGCAACGTCGTGCGGCTGGGGTACGCGGCCTCGCTCGTCGCGCAGGCCGGGGGAATCGGCGTGCTGGCACCGATCGCTCCGTTCGCTGAGGCCCGGATGCAGGTGCGGCGGCGTGCCGAGCAGGTGGGGGCGTTCCTCCTGGTCCATGTGGCGACACCTCTGCAGGAGTGCGAGGCCAGGGACCGCAAGGGGCTGTACGCCCGGGCCCGCTCTGGTCGTCTTCCTGATTTCACCGGGATCAGCTCGCCCTATGAGGAGCCGGACGACGCGGATGTGGTGGTCGACACGTCCGTCATGACAGTCGACCAGGCAGTGGATCTTGTGTACGCTGCGTTTGGAGCGAAGAACTCGGAGACATGACCTCGGATGGCGGGCGCGACGGGGCGATGCCCGCACATTGCTTCCCTGCGACGCGCATCGCATACTATGTCCACAGGTTTAGTAGACTTTGCCGGGGCAGTCAGCACGGTCATGGCCGTGTGCGGAAGGAAGTAATCACACCGATGCACATCACCGCGCGGGCAGACTACGCGATCCGGGCGCTGGTGGCACTGGCGGCCGCGGCGGACGCCACGGCCACGGGACCGCAGCTGGCGGCGAGCCAGGCGATCCCGGCCAAGTTCCTCGAGAGCATCCTGCGCGATCTCAAACGAGAAGGCATGGTGCTGGCACACCGGGGCCGCTACGGCGGGTATGGTCTCGCGCGGCCGGCTTCGGAGATCCTTCTGGCCGATGTGGTCCGGGCAGTGGACGGTCCGCTCGCGGCGGTGCGCGGACTGCCGCCGGAGCGGCTGGAATACACCGGCGCAGCTCAGCGACTGACCGATGTCTGGGTCGCAGTACGGGTTGCCCTGCGGGGCGTCCTGGAGAGTGTCTCGATCGAGGACCTGGTCACAGGATCACTCCCGGAATCGGTCACCGCCCTGCTGAGTGCGGAAGGTGCCTGGCAGCGTCGCTGACTAGCATGGTCGCAGTCGCAGGGGCCGCATCGTCGTTCCAGCCCTGCGGTGCAGGACCAGAAGGGAAGTGACTGTGGCGGGACGTGCTCAGGGTTCTCAGCTGACAGCCGTGCTATTCGGGCTGGGTGCGGGCCGCGCCAAGACCCCGAACTGGACGCCGGACATCCGCTGGCGTGGTGTGACATGGACGTTGGCGGGCCGGGCGGCGACCGCGGGATACACCGTGGCCGAGGCTTCGCTCCTCCATGCGCCATGGGCTGCGTTGCCACCACGATTGCGCCGGCAGGTGCTGGATCCGTTGCGGCCCGACGCAGACGGCATCGTGCGATGGGGAGACGCCCCGGCACGCCAGACGGATCAGGAGTCCTGTGGTGCGGCGGTTCTCGGGATGCTCGCTGCCGCCGGAGATCCGGCCGTGTCGCTGTGGATGGTCACAGGCTTGGACCCGCTTTCCCATCCGTTGATCGACAGCCGGGCACGCTCGTCCGGGGACAGCCCGGCTGACCGTTTCGCCGCGCTGCAACGCTCGCTGCGCCGCCGGACCAACCAGATCTGTTCGATCCCGACCTGGCCTCGGCGGTGGGGGACTCCGCCCTGGGGCGCCGCCCGGGTCGCCCGATTCGGTCCCATCCGGTTCGCCCCGCGGATGATCGACGACCTCGAGACGACCAATCTGCGGCGGGTCATGGTGGCGGCATTGTCTGCAGTGCAGTGCGGTGTCCCCGTCCCGCTCTATGCCGGGGGCGACAGCAGGGGCGGGTACCGCGCGGCGGTCCCTCGGCATATCGTGCTGCTCCACGCACCCGGGGCGGGAACGCCGGAGGAGAGCGGCCCGTCTCTCGCCCCGACCGACGAACGGCTGGCAACCTATGAGCCATCGTCCGGCAGGATCGTGGACCTCACGGCTGAGGACCTGGCGCGAGGCGGCACCGCACAGCCGGCACTGGGCGGCTGGTCACATCTGACCTGGGCCCTGGTGCCGCGACAGGACACGCGCGGCTGGTGACGACTGGAGCGATCCCACCGTTGCGGGCGACGGACGACCGCTACTCTGGTGCAGTGACTGTCCTGGATCTGCGTAGGGTTCCCAAGGTCCTGCTGCACGACCACCTGGACGGCGGGCTGCGACCACAGACGGTGATCGAGTTGGCGGCTGAGGCGGGACATGTCCTTCCTGTCACCGAGCCGGAAGCGCTCGCGGCCTGGTTCGAGTCCGCGGCGAGCTCGGGTTCGCTGCCGCGTTACCTCGACACGTTCGAGCACACCATTGCGGCGCTGCAGACGGCGCAGGCTCTGGAGCGGGTGGCCTATGAGGCGGTGGCGGACCTCGCCGAGGATGCTGTGGTCTACGCCGAACTGCGGTGGGCGCCGGAGCAGCATCTGCGCGACGGATTGACTCTGCAGCAGGCCGTGGACGCCGTGCAACGGGGACTCCACCGGGGCGCCAGTGACGCAGCCGCTCGGGGGCAGACGGTCCAGGTGCGGCAGATCCTGACCGCGCTGCGGCAGGCCGACCGGTGGGAGGAGATCGCGCGCCTCGCGGTGGCCAACCGAGACGCCGGTGTGGTGGGATTCGACCTCGCGGGTGCGGAGGCCGGCCACCCGGCGGATCGATTCCCGCAGACCTGGCGCTTCCTGGCCGACGAGGCGTTCCCGGTCACCATCCATGCCGGAGAGGCCGCCGGAGTGCAGTCGATCGCGGAGGCCGTCCATCGCGGGCACGCCGTACGGCTGGGGCATGGTGTCCGCCTCGTCGAGGACATCGCCTGGGTCGACGGCCGGGCGGTGCTGGGGCGTACCGCGCGCTGGGTCCAGGATCAGCAGATCGCGCTGGAGCTGTGCCCCTCCTCCAACGTGCAGACCGGTGCGTCCGCCTCGATCGCGGCTCACGGCATCACGATGCTGCGGGACCTGGACTTCGCGATCACGGTCAACACCGACAACCGGCTGATGTCCGGCACCTCGCTGACGCGAGAGCTGACCCTGCTTGTCGAACAGGCGGGCTGGACGGGCGAGGACGTCCTCGACGCGATGCTCGCGGCGGCCTGGAGCGCGTTCCTCCCCCATGGCGAACGGCGGGCACTGGCCCGGGACATCATCACCGGATTCGCCGCCGCCGATGTGGTGCCCGATGCAGGAGTGGAGCTATGAACCTCAGTGCCGACGGGCTCGCCCGGTATGTCGACCACACACTGCTGCGTCCCGAGGCCACACGTCCGGAGGTGGCAGCTCTGATGGCAGAGGCACTCGACCTGAACGTCTACGCGATCTGCGTCTCGCCCTCGCAGCTGCCCGTACGGATTCCGTCGGCTGGCAGCGGTTCCCGGCTCATGGTGGCCACGGTGTGCGGGTTCCCGTCGGGAGCCCATCAGGCCGAGACGAAGGCCCGGGAGGCCGCTACGGCCGTGGTCAGCGGTGCCGACGAGGTGGATATGGTCATCAACCTGGGGGCGGTCAAGGAGGCCCGCTGGGACCTGGTGCTCGACGAGGTCAGGCAGGTCCGCCAGGGCGTGGACCGCGCGACTGCCCACGCAGAGCTCCCTCGAGCAGTCCTGAAGGTGATCGTCGAATCCGCGGCGCTGACCGACGGCGAGCTGGTGCGTGCCTGCCAGACCGCGGTCCAGGGCGGCGCGGACATGGTCAAGACCTCGACCGGCTACCACCCCGCAGGGGGCGCCACGGTTCATGCGGTCCGGCTCATGGCGGCGACCGTCGGCCCGGGGGTGGGGGTCAAGGCCTCGGGGGGCATCCGAACCTGGGACGCCGCGGTCTCCATGATCGAGGCCGGCGCTACCCGGCTCGGCCTGTCGAGCACGCGAGCCGTGCTAGCCGGTCGCCCGCCCGCTGGCGGGCAGCCCTGAGCTCGGCGGCACCGGAAATCCGCGAGACGGGCTCGATGACCTCGAAATAGGTCTTGAGCTTCGGCTCGGTCCCGCTCGGGCGCACGATGACCCGCGTCCCGTTAGCTGCCAGCAGCCGGACGCCGGGCGTGGGCGGCAGCCCGGCGTGGCCCGTCGAGAGATCCGTCACCGTGGAGACCTGGGAGCCGTCGAGGGTGGCCGGCGGATCGGCGAGCAGCGACGCGACCCGGGCGGCCATCGCGGTCGGGTCGGGGAATCTCTCATTGACCTGCGCGGTGGCGTAGATACCGTGCTCCAGGGCAAGATCGTCCAGGGCATCCAGCAGCGTCCTGCCGGATTCTTGCAGTTCAGAGGCGAGATTCGCCACGGCCAGGGCGGCGCTGATCCCGTCCTTGTCACGGACGTGGCCCGGGTCGACGCAGTAGCCGATGGCCTCCTCGTAGCCGAAGACCAGCCCGGGAACCCGGGCGATCCACTTGAATCCCGTCAGGGTCTCGCAGTGGCGGATTCCATGGCGCGCGGCGATCCTCGCCAGCAGCCGGGACGACACGATCGAGCTGGCGAACCACGCCTCGCCCCGGCCTCCCTGCCCTGCGCCGGTCGCGGTCAGACCGCTGGCGAGGTGTTCTCCCAGCAGGGCGCCCACCTCGTCTCCGTGCAGCCGTCGCCAGGCGGGTCCGGGGGTAGGGGCCCCGGTCTCCGCCCCCGTGGTGTCGGCAGGATCACGGTGGAGGCGGGTGTCCCGGACCGCCACGGCGCAGCGATCCGCATCCGGGTCGAGGGCGAGCACCAGGTCGGCGCGCGAACGTTCCGCGAGGTCGAGCGCGAGGTCGAGGGTCCCGGGCTCCTCCGGGTTGGGGAAGGCCACCGTGGGGAAGTCGGGATCGGGCTCGGCCTGCTCGGCGACTGTCGACACCTCAGTGAATCCCTGTCTGCGCAGGGCCTCGGTGAGCAGCGGGCCGCCGACGCCGTGCAAGGCAGTCGTCACGATGCGTAGCGGCTGAGCGCTGCCCGGTTGTCCGCCCGCCGGCGCCTGCGGGCTGGGGAGCGCTGCGAGATAGGCCTCTTCCAGCTCTGCCCCCGTGGTGGACCATCCGGTCACGGCCCTGGGAACACGGATCGCCGGTCCGGCAGCAGCGATGTGGGACGCGATCCCGGCATCGAAAGGCGGCACGAGCTGCGCGCCCTGCCCGGCACCGGCGACCAGCCGTCCGCCCAGATAGACCTTGTAGCCATTGTCCGCGGCAGGGTTATGGCTGGCGGTGACCATGATTCCGGCATCGGCGCCCAGCTGCCGGACGGCGAAGGCCAAGACCGGGGTCGGCAGAGCGGCATGGAGCAGGGTAACCTCCAGCCCTGCGGCGACCAGCACGGCCGCGGAGTCGACGGCGAACTGGTGGGAGCGGTGCCTCCCGTCGTACCCGATCACGACGGTACCGGCACCGGGTCGCGGGTGATCGGAGACCGGAAGGGAGGCCTGGATGAACCGCCCGAGCCCGGCCGCGGCCCGGATCACCACGGCCCGATTCATCCGGTGAGGGCCCGGGCCCATGGGGGCTCGCAGTCCTGCTGTACCGAAGACCAGCGGACCGGCCAGGCAGGAGGCCAGCTCGTCGTGGGCACGGCTGCGGGGACCGTCCGCGACTGCCGCGGCGACCAGGTCGCGCAGCGCGGCCTGGTCGAGTTCGTCGACGTCCTGGGCGATCCAGTGCTCAGCGGCCGTCACCAGTGCGGACGGGCTCACGGGACCTGATCCGGCTCGGCTGCGAGCCGTTGCACGATGCCGGCCAGCAGGGCTCCGATGCGGGGCGCAGCAGCATGGCCCGCGGCGGTCACCTCGTCATGGGAGAGCGGCTGCGCGCTGATGCCAGCGCCGAGGTTGGTCACCAGTGACAATCCGAGGATCTCCAACCCGGCGTGACGCGCGGCGATGGCCTCCAGTGCCGTGGACATTCCCACCAGGTCGGCTCCGAGGCGCCCCGCCATGCGGACCTCGGCGGGGGTCTCGTACTGCGGCCCGGCGAACTGCGCGTACACGCCCTCGGGCAGCTCGGGTTCCACCCGGCGGGCCAGCGCCCGCAGCCGAGCCGAGTACAAGTCCGTGAGGTCAACGAAGGCGGGACCGCGCAGTGGCGAGGTGCCGGTGAGGTTGAGCTGGTCGCTGAGCAGCACGACCGTGCCGGGCTCCCACTGCGGGTTCAGCCCGCCACAGCCATTGGTGAGCACGACGGTGCGTGCTCCGGCCGCGGCAGCGGTCCGGACCCCGTGCGCCACGCCATCGGCGTCGCGGCTCTCATACAAGTGGGTGCGGGCCCCGATCACCAGCGCATACTGGTCCGTCCCAGCGATGCGCACCGAGCTCAGGGTTCCCGCATGGCCGGGAATCCCGCTGACGTGGAATCCCGGCACGTCCTGCGCCTTCAGCGTCGACACTGTCTCGCCGACGAGCGACACGGCCTCGCCCCATCCCGATCCCAGCACCACAGCCACGCGGTGTTCGGGGATCCCCGTCAGCTCGGCGATGCGGGCTGCTGCGAGGCGTGCCAGCGAGAAGGGGGCAGCGGGCTGCTGATCGTCCGAGGGCGGATCGGCCGGGGACGGCGCGGTGGCTGCAGTGCTGGAGTCTGTGGAGCTCATTCCCCGAGGTTACCGGGCAGGGACGCCAGCGAGTGCGTCGTCGCAGGCGGCGCGTCCGCTAGGCGAACAGCGACTCGCCGATGTAGGCACCGGTCTCCGGGTCGAGCACCGAGCCGGGTGACACGCCGGGCGGCACGGCCCAGATTCCCGAGCCGGTGTGCTTGAGATACTCGCTGAGCAGGTCGTCGCGGGCGATCCGGTTCTGCATGGGGATGTATTGCGTCGCGGGGTTGCGCACATAGGCCAGAAAGAACAGTCCGGCGTAGAGGCGACCGAGCCCATCGGAGCCGTAGGTGAAGTTGTAACCCCGCCGGAGCATCTGGTTGCCGTCGTTCTGGTCCGGATGCGTCAGCGCCACATGGGAATCGACCGCGATCAAGGGAACGCCGTCGCGTCCCACGCGAGCGAAATCGGGATCGGTGAACTCCTCGCCACCGGACAGGGGTGCGCCGCTGTCCTTCGTGCGCCCGATCACGGTCTCCTGCTCGCTGAGGGCCTGCCGGTCCCAGGTCTCGATCGTCATGTTGATCCGACGGGCGACCAGATATGAGCCACCAGCGAGCCAGGTGGCACCGGGGTCATCCTGGGCGTCGACCCAGACGTGCTTTTCGAGCAGCGCAGGCGACTCGGCTTTGAGGTTGGCGGTGCCGTCCTTGAACCCGAAGAGGTTGCGTGGCGTGCTCTGGCTGGTCGACGTGGACGACGTCCTGCCGTAGCCGAGCTGGCTCCAGCGTACCGAGACGGTCCCGAACCCGATCCGGGCGAGGTTCCGGATGGCGTGGACGGCGACCTGCGGATCGTCCGCACAGGCCTGGACCACCAGGTCACCGCCGCACTTTGCATCGATCAACGCATCGGCCGGAAAATGCGGGAGGTCTGTGAGGAGTGCCGGTTGCCTGCTGGCGAGGCCGAACCGGTCCGTTCCGTCAGCGGCGGTGAACAGCGACGGTCCGAACCCGAAGGTGATCGTAAGGCCCGCAGCGGGGAGGTCGGCCGCCTCGCCGGTGTCCTCGGGTGGGGCGTGATACGAGCCTCCTGTCGTGCCCGACTCGGCGGCAGGCAGACCCGCGGTCATCCGGCTGGCCGCATACGTCCAGCGACGGAGCAGGTCGACGAGGTCATCGCGCGAGGTGGCGACCACATCGAAGGCGGCCATGTGCAGGCGATCCTGTGCGGGGGTGTCGATGCCCGCCTGGTGGACGCCCGTGAAGGGGTAGACCTGGGCGGATTCGGCACCTCCGGCGGATCGCGTGCGAGTGAGCGCGGCGCCACCTAAGCCCGCGCCTAGCCCAAGGGCCAGGCCCGCACCGGTCATCCCGAGCATTGCTCGACGTGACACGGCGCGGGCCTGGTCGGGACTGCGGTCCGGAGCGTCGTGTGCTTCCGGAACGTCGGACATGGCTGGTCAGCCTCCCAGGATGGTGGTCGTCAACTCGCCCAGCGATTCGCCCAAGGCGTTGACCGCGTCGGAGAACGCCTTGATGTCAGCCTGGCTCAGAGCATCGTAGAGCACCCAGCCATCGCCCGACTTCTGGGCATCGAGCAGCTTCTGAAGCGCGGCGATCCGCTCGTCGACCTTGGTGGCCAGGGCGGGGTCCTTGGCGGCCACGATGTCCCGGACGGTTCCGTAAGCGACCTTGGCACCGTCGACGTTCGCCTGGAAGTCCCAGAGGTCGGTGTGCGACCAGATCTCCTCTTCGCCGGTCACCTTTCCGTTGGCGACCTCGTCGAGCAGGGCGATGGCGCCGTTCGCGATCTGGTCGACTTCGAGCGTGAAGTCAGCGGCGTGCACGCGCGTGTTGAGGTCCTTGGTGTCCGCGAGCAGCTTGTCGGCGTACTTCGTACGCTCCGCGTCGGTCAGCGCGGTGTAAGTCTTGCCACCGTTGTCCTCAGCCGTCGGAGGCCACAGGTCCTTCTCGATGCGGTGCCAGCCGGTCCACTCCTGGCCTTCCTCGAGATCGGCTTCCCGCAGGTCCATCGACGGGTCGAGATCGCCGAACGACTCGGCAACCGGCTCGATCCGCTCCCAGTGCATCCGCGTGGGTGCGAAGAGGCTTCGCGCCAAGTCGTCGTCGCCTGCGAGGTAAGCTGCGTGGAACTTCTCGGTCTTGGTCAGGAGCTGCTCACTCTGGTCCTTGACGTAGGACACATAGGAGGCCGCGGCTGCCGCGTGCTGGGTGGCCTCATCGCCGGTGGGTCCGACCTGCGCGCCGGAGTCCGTGACGGTGAAGGCCGCCTTGATGCCGTCACCGACCATGCCCGGTTTGCACGCGGTGAAGTAGGAGCCCGGCTTGGCGTTGACGGTCAGGTTGCGGGTGAGCCCGGGGCCGACGTTCTCGACCTCGGAGACGACGCGCAGTCCGTCGTCGGCTAGCAGGTAGAACTCCGTGACATCCGAGCCGGAGTTCTTCACGGAGAAGGTGAGGGTGCCGGAGCCGACGGTGTCGGTCGACACCGCGCACTTGTCGGCACTCGAATCCACGGTGATGCCACCGGCCTCGCTCGAGGCGGGCTTGTTCGACGTGCAGGCGGCGAGCAGGACGAGCACGGCGGCGCTCGAGATGAGGCCGAGGGTGCGGGTATGGAACACGAGAGTGTCTCCTGTGTTGTCGGGACGCGGGCGAGCGCTACGGGTGTGTCGGGAGGAGCCGGGGGTCAGGCCACTGCCGATTCCTGACCGCGGTTCGCGGCATCAGGACGGGCAGGAGCAGGGGAGAGCCAGACGGTACGGATGAAGAAGAACAAGGTGATCAACAGGTAGAGCCACCACACGACGAATTCGCCCCAGGTGGTCTGCGGCGAGAAGTTGAAGACTCCCTTGAGCAGCGAGCCGTACCAGCTGGACGGAGGGATCTGCGCGCTCACGTCAAACGCCAGATGATGAAGACCGGGCAGGACGCCGGCCTCTTGGAGGTCGTGGACCCCGTAGGCCAGGACCCCGGCGGCGACGAAGACCAGGAAGAGCCCGGTCCAGGCGAAGAACTTGCGCAGGTCCAGGCGCACGGCGCCCCGGTAGATGGCCCAGGACAACGCTGCGGCCGCAGCAATGCCCAGCAGTGCTCCGATCAGCGGGCCGGTGGAACTGCTCTGGCTGGCCTTGGCGCCGGCCCAGAGGAACAGCGCGGTCTCCAGCCCCTCGCGTCCGACGGCGAGCAGTGCCATGACGAGCACCGCCCATCGTCCGGCACTGATGGCGTCGGACAGCTTGTGGTGCAGATCCGCCTTGAGGTGGCGTGCCGTGGCCGCCATCCAGAAGATCATCCAGGTGATCAGACCGACGGCCACGATCGACAGGGATCCGCCGATGACCTCTTGGGCCTCGAACGTCAGGCCGTTGGGACCGAACGTCAGCAAGGCGCCGAAGGCTAGGGAACCGGCAATGGCCAGTGCGACGCCCGCCCAGAGTTGGCGCAGCAGGTCCCGGCGCTCGATCTTGACCAGGTAGGCGACCAGGATGCCGATGACCAGACCGGCTTCGAGTCCCTCACGCAGGCCGATCAGGAAGTTAGCGAACACACTCCGCCCTCAGCTCAAAGGATAGGCTTACCTGAGTATGTTACGCCCTCATCGTCCTGATGCCCAGACCCCGCGTAGTGACGTGCCTCATTCCCGGCGCCGTGCGACCCCGCGGGCCAGCGCGGCAAGGTAGACCGGCAGCTGCTGGCCGAAGGCGCGCAACAGCGGACGATGGGCCAGCTCGGAGATGGCGGTCCACTCCATCGCGATGCTCTCCTGGTCGGTGACCACCGGCGCGATCACCCGACCTGGTGTGCAGACGGCGAGGAGCGTCGTATACGACCAGGGGCCGTGGTCGAGGACGACGGCCCCGACCAGCTCGAGGTCCTCCGGATCGACACCTGCCTCCTCGTTGGCCTCCCTGAGCGCTCCGGCAGACGGCGTCTCGCCATCGGCGACGGCTCCGCCGGGAATGCCCCAAGTGCCGCCTTGATCGCTCCAGACCGCCCGGTGCTGCAGCAGGACCTCCTGCGGAGCCCGCCCATCCGGGCCGAACCGTGTCAGAAACAGGCCCGCCGCGCCGTTGAGTCCCCAGTGGCGACGTCCGCAGGAGCATTCCAGCCACCCGTCGCCAGGATGCGGCGCTGAGCGGTGCACAGGCTCGGTCACGGATCAGTCGACGATGTCGCAGATGGTGGTGCCTGCCGTGACTGAGGCACCGGGCTGCGCCGTCAGCCCCTGGATCGTCCCGGCCCGGTGGGCCATGAGCGGCTGCTCCATCTTCATGGCTTCCAGGACGACGATCAGGTCGCCTTCGGAGACCTGATCCCCATCGGCCACCGCGACCTTCACAATGGTCCCCTGCATCGGGGAAGTGAGCGTCGCGCCGGTCGCTGTCCTCGTGACGCCAGGTGCCCGGCGCAGGCCGGGACGGCGTGCCGGAGTGCCGCGCCGGGTGCTTCCCAGGCCCAGGCCCGCCGGGATGACGACCTCCAGGCGCTTTCCGCCCACCTCGACGACCACGCGCTCGGTGGCGGGCGGTTGGTCGGAGGGCTCGTCGGCGGTGCGTGGCTGCGAGGGTGCCAGCCGGTCGAGCGCGTCGCTGAACTCGGTCTCGATCCATCGGGTGTAGACGCTGAATGGTCTGTCGTCCGCGGGCGCGAAGGCCTCAGACTCCAGGACGGCGCGATGGAACGGCACGACTGTGGGGATGCCCTCGATCTCCAGCTCGCGCAGCGCGCGACGGGCCCGTTCGATGGCCTGGCGCCGGGTGGCCCCGGTCACGATGACCTTGGCGATCATCGAATCGAACGACCCCGACACGGTGTCGCCCTCCACGACCCCGGAATCCACCCGGACCCCGGGCCCGCCCGGCCACCGCAGCCGGGTGATCCTGCCCGGTGACGGCAGGAATCCGGCGGCGGGGTCCTCCCCGTTGATCCGGAACTCGAGGGAGTGCCCGCGTGGGGCCACCTCGGTGTAGCCGAGGGGTTCCCCCGCTGCGATGCGGAACTGCTCACGGACCAGGTCGACTCCGGCGACCTCCTCAGTCACGGGGTGCTCCACCTGCAGGCGAGTGTTGACCTCGAGGAAGGAGAGGGTGCCGTCCACGCCGACCAGGAACTCACAGGTGGCGGCTCCGACATAGCCGGACTCCCGCAGAATCGCCTGCGAGGCCCGGATCAATTCCGTGTTCTGCGCCTCGGTCAGGAAGGGCGCGGGAGCCTCTTCCACGAGTTTCTGGTGTCGCCGTTGCAGCGAGCAGTCGCGCGTGGAGACGACCACGACCGTGCCGTGTGCGTCGGCCAGGCACTGGGTCTCGACATGGCGCGGGCGATCGAGGTAGCGCTCCACGAAGCACTCACCCCGGCCGAAGGAGGCAACGGCCTCCCGGACGGCGGAGTCGTACAGGTCGTCGATCTCCTCGACGCTGCGCACCACCTTGATGCCTCGTCCGCCGCCGCCGAAGGCCGCCTTGATGGCCACCGGAAGTCCGAACTCTGCGGCGAACGCATGGACCTCGCTCGCATCCGCCACCGGGTCGGAAGTCCCGGGCACGAGGGGGGCACCCGCACGTTGGGCGATGTGGCGCGCACTGACCTTGTCCCCAAGCGCCTCGATGGCCGCCGGGGACGGGCCGATCCAGATGAGGCCGGCCGACAGCACAGCTGTGGCGAATGCGGCGTTCTCGGCCAGGAATCCGTAGCCGGGGTGGACGGAGTCGGCTCCGCTGCGCTGAGCGATCTCGACGAGTTTGGCAATGTCCAGATAGGTGTCGACGGCACGCTCCCCCCCGAGGGCGAAGGCCTCATCAGCCAGCTGGACGTGGACCGCGTCGCGGTCGGAGTCCGCATAGACCGCGACTGACGCCACACCTGCATCCGCGCAAGCCCGGACGATTCGCACGGCGATCTCGCCCCGGTTGGCGATCAGGACCTTGGTCAGTGGGCGAGGAGTGACAGGGGGGAGAGAGGGCACGGCTCAAACTACCGCGGCATCCCGCCACAGCTCGCTACGCGCGCGGGCAGAGGCGCAAGTTTGGCTGGCTCGCCAACCAGGCTCGACGGGATTTGTCTGAAACCGACAGAGCGCGGCGCCTGTCGGCCCATGGCACGACGCAGAGCTGGCGGGCGGGCGGATCACGGGGACCAGCAGTCGGTCCAGGCCACTCCGAACTGGCCCAGGAGCTCGCGGATCAGAGGCAGGCTGAGCCCGACGACGTTGTGGAAGTCGCCATCGATCGCGGAGACGAAGGCGCCTCCCAGGCCGTCGACGGTGAAGCCGCCCGCGACCTGCAACGGCTCCCCGGTCGCCACATACGCATCGATCTCCGCATCGGTGACGTCGGCGAAGTGCACGACGGTCGACGCCGTGGCTCCGAGGGCCCGCACGGTCCGGGCGCCGGCCGGTGGGCGCAGATCGACCACCCAGTGCCCGGTGTGCAGCGTGGCTCGGTGCCCTCGCATCGCATGCCAGCGCGTCACGGCGAGCTCGGGAGTCTGAGGCTTGCCGACCACGGTGCCGTTGAATTCGAGCATGGAGTCGCAGGCGATCAGGACGTCCGCACCCGGCCCGGTGGTGTCGCGGCTGACGGCGCGCGCGACGGCCTGGCCCTTGGCTTCGGCCAGTGCGAGGACGGCGTCACCGGGGGTGAGCCCGGGCTCCCGGGCGGTGGCTGCGGCGAGGACCTGGTCTTCATCGACGTGCGAGACGCGCACGATCGGCTCGATCCCCGCACTGCGCAGAGTGGCGAGGCGTGCAGGTGACGCGGAGGCAAGGAGAAGCTGGATCATGCGTGATTCCTCTGGAGGGGGAAAGGCGGGCCGGGAACGCCTCGATGAGCGGGGACGAACGGCCTAGGCCGATCCTGCCTGGACGTTGTTGACTGACTGTATCTCGCGGTGTCGCCACGTCGGATGCGCGAACCGGAGACGTTGTTCGCGGGCGCATGCGGCGCGTTACCCCCTCCACGGGCCGTATGCGCCCGTACACGTTCAGACACGACCGAGGAACGCGCGGAGCCGACGACGAGCCTGCGCACGCACAGGGCGAAGAATGCCGGACCTGGGGACGTTTGACCCGAGGTGTCCGGTTGGTGCCTGGGCGATGATAGGACCAGCCGCGATGGCGCGGGACACAGGTGTTCGGAGGTGCCCACGGTGGTGACAGCAGTGCAGCAAACGGACAGGGACGCGAGTGGCTACGCCGGATCTCCCGGAATCCCGGAGCCGATGGATCACGTATGGACTGGGAGGCGGCACAGCACCCCCTGGATCTTCGGCACGATGCTGTTCTCGGCGCTGTGCTCGATCACGGCGGCGTTCGTGCTGTCCGTCGACGCAGTGAGCCTTGCGGCCAACCCGGAGGCCGAGCTCTCGTGCAACATCAACGCCGTCCTGAGTTGCGGTGCGGTGGGCGTGAGCTGGCAGGCGTCACTCTTCGGGTTCCCGAATGCCTTCCTGGGCCTCGTGACCGAACCGGTGGTCATCACGATCGCGGTGGCATGCTTGTCCGGCGTGCGCTTCAAACGGTGGTTCATGTTCTCGGCGCAGGTGGTCTACCTCCTGGGGCTGATCTTCGCGTACTGGCTGTTCTGGCAGTCGAGCTTCCGGATCCATGCACTGTGCCCCTGGTGCCTGCTGATCACGCTCGGCACGACGCTGGTGTTCATGACACTGCTGCACGTCAACATCCGGGATCGCAATCTCTACCTGTCCGAGCGAGCGCAGGCCCGGGCGGAGAGCCTGGTACGGATGAACATCGATCTGCTGGTTACGTTCGCTCTGCTGTTCACCGTGATCGCGATCATCCTGCTCAAGTATGGGGCCACGGTTTTCGGCTGAACCGCCCGTCAGCGGCTCCGAGCGGAACGACGTGGTCGCCGGGCTGGTGCGCTGCGGGTGTATTCCGGGTGACGTCCCGGACCGGAGTCAGCGCACGCTCCAGCGCCACTCGTCCGGTCCGCGGCTGCCGGCGCGAGTATAGGAACTGATGGCCATCGTGCGTGCGGGATCCTGCCAACGGTGGCGTTGCCGGATCTGCTCCTCGGGTTCCGCCGTGGCCGCGGACATCGTTACGAGGCCTGCGATCAGTGCCACGATCTCTTCCTCGCTGGGTTCTCCGCGGACCACCCGGACACCGATGGCCTGGCTCCGTGCCTGGCTGAGAGGGGCCCCGGGGTCGTGCTGCGAGACCGATGTCATTCGTCGTCCTTGTCGTCCTCGTCGTCGGCGTACCGCTCATGTCCGCACGCCCACTGGGGAACCACGAATCCGCGCTGCTCCAGTTCTTCGGCCAGGCGCTGAGCCGAATCGTCGAGCAGCGTCAGAACGTCGTCGAAGGCGTCGTCGGTGTGGTCGCCGCGCTCCACGAGCATCTCCAGGCGGAGCGCCTCATGGGGGCTCTCGTCTTCGTCGTCCTCGTCGTCGTCGCCTTCCTCCCACCAGTACCCGGTGTGCCCGCTGGTCATTCCCAGGCTCGACTCGAAGACCTCGTCGAAGGCCGTGTTGAGCTTCTCGATGGTCTGCTCAGCGGCCTCGACCCGGGGGTCGTCGTCGGCGGTCTCGGCGTCGAACTCGGCACGGACCCCCACCGCCACGTCGACATAGGCATGCAGAGCCGCGGTGATCTGATCGACCAGGCTGTGCAAGGGGGCGGGGTCCACGGCGATCGGCGACTCGGTGACGTCTGCCGGGCCCGAGGTCTGTTCCGGGCCTGTTCCCGGGTCCTGCGGGGTCGGGATGTCGCCGGAGGGTGTGGTCTCGCTCATAAGGGGATGTTCCCATGCTTCTTCGGTGGCAGGCTAGCGCGTTTGGTGCGCAGGGCCCGCAGGGCTCGAATGATCTGGACTCGGGTGGCCGAGGGGGTGATGACGGAGTCGACGTAGCCGCGTGCGGCGGCATCCCACGGATTCACGATAGCCTCCTCGTACTCCGCGACGAGCCGGGCCCGTTCGGCGTCCACGTCGCCGCCTGCGGCTTTGACCTCTGCCAATGCCCGCCGTTGCAGGATGTTGACGGCGCCGCTGGCTCCCATGACGGCGATCTGAGCGGTGGGCCAGGCCAGGTTGACGTCGGCGCCCAGCTGCTTGGAGCCCATGACGATGTACGCACCGCCATAGGCCTTGCGGGTGATGACCGTCACCAGCGGCACGGTGGCCTCGGCATAGGCATAGATGAGCTTGGCGCCGCGCCGGATGATGCCGTTCCACTCCTGATCCGTCCCGGGCAGGAACCCGGGAACGTCCACGAGAGTCAGGACGGGGATGTTGAAGGCGTCGCAGGTCCGCACGAATCGCGCGGCCTTCTCCGCCGCATTGATGTCCAGCGTCCCGGCCATCGACTGCGGCTGGTTCGCGACGATCCCGACGCTATGTCCTTCGACGCGTGCGAAGCCGATCAGGATGTTGCGCGCATACAGTGGCTGGATCTCGAGGAACTCCCCGTCGTCGACGATGGTCTCGATCACGGTCTGCATGGTGTACGGCTGGGAGACGGAGTCGGGGATCAGTGAATCCAGGGCCTCGTCCGCCTCGGTGACCTCCAGGTCGGGCTCGGTGGGGTAGACGGGAGGGTCCGCCAGATTGTTCTGCGGTAGGAATCCCAGCAGATGGTGGACGTACTCGAAGGCGTCGTCCTCATCGGCGGCGAGGTAGTGGGCTACCCCGGAACGCTCATTGTGGGTCTGCGCCCCGCCGAGCTCCTCGAATCCGACGTCCTCGCCCGTGACGGAGCGGATCACGTCCGGTCCGGTGATGAACATGTTGGAGGTGCCGTCCGCCATGACGATGAAGTCGGTCAGCGCCGGTGAGTAGACGGCACCTCCGGCGCTGGGACCGAGGATCAGCGAGATCTGGGGGATGACCCCGGAGGCGGCGACATTGCGGCGGAAGATCTCCGCGAACTGGGTCAGTGCCGCCACCCCCTCTTGGATGCGCGCGCCACCGCCGTCGCTGATGCCGATCAGGGGCGCGCCGGTCCGCAGCGCGAGGTCCATCACCTTGGTGATCTTCTGGCCGTGCACCTCACCCAGGCTGCCGCCGAAGACGGTGAAGTCCTGGGAGTAGATGCAGACCTGGCGTCCGTCGATGGTGCCGTGCCCGACGACCACCCCGTCGCCTGGCACCTGCTTGTCCGCCATGCCGAACCGCGTGGCCCGATGAGTGGCGAAGGCGTCCAACTCCACGAACGACCCCTCGTCGAGAAGCTGGCTGATCCGCTCGCGTGCGGTCTTCTTGCTGCGGGCGTGCTGCTTGGTGCGCGCCGCGGCCTCGGGCACATCTACGGCGGCCTCGTCGCGGGCGTGAAGCTCGGCCAGTTTGGCGGCGGTGGTGGGTTCCGGGGTGACGGGCTGGGGTGCGTCGGTGGCGGCGGTATCGGTCACTCCATGAGCCTAGTTGCTGGTCGGCCGTGGGGGCCTGTCAGGCTGCCAGCGGGCACTCGCCCTCCGGTTGGAGGTTGTCGCCAAACCGTCCATGATGGGAGCCATGTGCGCTGACGTCCGACCATTGTTCGACGAGGAGGGGCTGCGCGTGGCATTGTCCTCCCGCGACGTTCCCTGGGCTCGGGTGGAGGTGCGTGATGCCCTGCCGTCGACCAACTCCGAGCTGACACGCCTGGTACGGGCGGATCCGGACGGCTGGCCGTCACCTGCAGTGCTGCTGGCCCACCACCAGACCGGGGGTCACGGGAGGCTCGGCCGGGTGTGGCACACTCCTGCCGGAACCGCGCTGACGATGTCGGTGTTCGTGAGGACGACGGGCCGAGGCGGAGAGTCCCCGGCTCGGCTGGACGCAACCTCCCAGGTCACCTGGCTCCCGCTGATCGCCGGGCTCGCGTCGGTGCGCGGCATCCGATCAGCGACAGGACTCGCGGCGACCCTCAAGTGGCCCAACGACGTGCTGCTTCCCATGGCGGGAGAGCCGGACCTGACCGGATTGGGAGGGCATCGGAAGGTCGCGGGCATCCTGGCCGAGGTCGTTCCCGGTCACGGCGTCGTGATCGGCATGGGCGTCAACGTCCTCCAGGACGGGTCAGAGCTGCCGGTGCCCACGGCCACCTCGCTGCGGCTGGCCCTGACGGCGGAGCCCTGCCGGGCCGGGGACGCTCAGCAGGCC
>JAATES010000227.1 GCA_015655615.1 Actinomycetales bacterium | reverse complement strand
TAAGGTCGTGGTCACCGCTACGGGTAAGAAAGTGGTCGACGAGAAGAACTCCTGGACGTACAACCCCAGCAATGCGGTGGTCTGTAAGGCAAAGCCCGCGGCCAAGAAGTCCTCCGATTCCTCGGACTGAGCGCTCTCGGAGCCTGTCGGCCATGATCACAACGACTAGGGTGGGCGCATGCTTGGAAGAAGTACCAGGGACTCGGGGCCACTGACACGCAGCGCGGCGACTCAGGCCGGATGGCAGCGGGACGACCTCGACCTCCTCGACCTCGGCACCACCTCGGCCACGTTGTCGACCGTGGGCAGCATCCGCGGGCTCGGCGCGGTGGTTCACATCGGCCACCCGGCGCAACCAGACCCGGACCTGGAGCGGACTCTCCTGCAGAGCCCGGTTGGAGTGCTGCTCACCGCCGCGGTCACCGTGCCCTCGCAGTGGGTGTGGGTGGGGACCCGTGCCACTGCGGGAGCGCACACCGTCGTCGATGAGGCAGGCATGCGAGATTGCCGGCATCGGCTACGCGCCATGGGCGTCCACCCCCAGCTGGTGCCGACCTCCACCGAGATGGCAGACCGTGTCGCACTGGCCGGTGTCGATGGTGCACTGGTGGTGGAGCGCTCCCGGGTTCCAGCGGGATTCGTGGAGCTGGCTGGCAGCGAGACCTTGTCCGGGGACAAGATCTGGTACGCATTGGCGACCGCTCCGCAGACCGCGGCGCTCAGCAGCCCCTCGCAGGTCTGGCTGGCCTTCGGTCCGACCGATGACCACCGTGGTTCGCTGCAGAGCATGCTCGACATCATCGCGAGCGCAGGCTTCGACTTGCAGCACCTTCGAAGTCAATCCGCTAACGACGGCCCCCACGTGTTCTTCTGCGCCTTCGTGTGTGACAGCCAGACCGCCTTGTCCGCGCTGCTCCTGGAGTTCGGCAAGCGCGGTGTGCGGCACCGTACTCTGGCGCTGCTGCCCGTCATCGATACCGTCCTCGGACCTGACGCTGTGGAGCCACGGTGGGACAGGGACTGACCGCATTCCTGGGTCCGGAGGGATCCTTCACCCATGAGGCCGCACTGCAGTGGGCCGATGCCGAGCGTCTGGTGGCGGCTACGTCGGTAGGGGAGATCGTCGAGGGAGTGTCGTCGGCGCGGTGGAGCCGGGGCGTCATCGCGGTGGAGAACACCGTGGAAGGGTATGTCGTCCCCTCCGTCGATGCCCTGGTCGGAGGCAGTGGCGTGGTGGCCATCGGGCAGGTGGACCTCGGGATCAGCTTCGACGCCTTCGTGCGGCCGGACGCGGTCCCGGAACCGACCTACATCAGCGCGCACCCGCACGGCCTGGCGCAATGCCACGCTTATGTCACCGCATCGGGCGCCAAGGTCAAGGCCGCCGCGTCCAATGCTGCGGCCTGTCGTGACCTGACCGTCGAGGGCATCGCCCTGGGACCCCGGCTATGCGGCGACCTGTACGGCTTACGCACGCTGGCCTCTGCGGTGGAGGACCATCACGGGGCACGGACCAGGTTCCTGCGGATTGCGCCACGCGACGCGATCGACGCGGAACACCTCTGGGACACGACAGAGATCGCGGCCGACCGTTGGGACACGATGCTCGCGCTCACCCCCACCAGGGTCGGCCCGGGTGTGCTGGCGCGTATCGCCACGTTGTTCGAGGACCACGGCGTGAACATGTCCAGCCTGATCACCCGGCCGCTGAAGGCGGTCTCCGGCCAGTACGTCTTTGTGATCACCTGTGACGGCGCACCCTGGCAGCCTGCATTGCGCAGTGTGCTCTCCGGCCTGATCGCCGGGGGAGACTCCCTCAAGACCCTCGGAGTCTTCCCTGCCCTGGGCGATCTGGTGACGGACGTCGACCCGCATCGCGTGCCCGTGGGCAGTGTCGACGCTGCGTCCTCTGCGGACGCCCAGCATCGGAGCCTGCTGTGGTGAGCGAGTGTCAGGAGTCGCTCGGGACGGTCGCCGTGGTGGGGCTCGGCCTGATCGGGGGGTCCCTGGCACGGGCATTGCATGCCGCAGGGGTTGCGGTGGCCGGATTCGATGCCGACCCAGCGACTCGTGAGGCCGCCGCGGCAGCGGGGATCGACACGGTCGACGACCTGGCGGAGCTGCGAGGCCGTGAGGTCGAGCTGGCCGTGCTGGCGGTGCCGTTGCGTGCCATCGAGCGCACGGCCGAGGTTCTCGCTGAGGTGCTGCCGGCTGGCGCAACCCTGACTGACGTAGGCAGCGCCAAGGCCGCTGTCCGGGGTGCGATCTTCCGGGCGGGGCTCTCGTCACGTTACGTGGGGGCCCATCCGATGGCAGGGACGGAGCAGTCCGGCTTCAGCGCCTCGACCGAGACACTGTTGAGCGGCGCAGCCTGGGCGGTCACCATCGATGGGGAGCCGTCGTCGGCCTACGAGCCCGAGGTCCGACGTCACGTCGACCGAGTGCTGGCTCTCATCACGGGCGTGATGCGCGGCCGTGCGCTCGTGCTCACCGATGACGACCACGATGCCGCGGTGGCGCGTGTGAGCCATGTGCCTCATGTGCTGGCGGCAGAACTTCTGGCGGGAGCGGCGCAACCGCCCCTCGCCGCGGTTGCGCTGGCTTTGGCTGCGGGGAGCTTTCGTGATGGCACCCGGGTCGCTCGCACCGATCCGGCTCGTACGCAGGCCATGATCGAGCACAATGCCGCGTGGGTGGCATCGGCGGTGCGGCAGGCTGCCAGTGATCTGCTGCTGCTGGCTGACGACCTCGAGGCCGAGGCCTCCACGAGCTGGTTCTTCGATCGCCGTCCGCTGCCTGCACCGCAGGCTCTGGAGGCCGGTCCGGGCGAGGGGCCGGTTCTGCCGCGGGCTGACCTGGTCGGCTGGACGGCGGACTGGCGTTCCGAGTTGCTGGCAGCGGGACGCCAGGCGCGATTCGTGGTGGGTGTCGACGCCGCTGGCGTCCAGCTCGACCCGAGCCGGTGACCGATCTGGCGGGTCGGCCGCGCCGGACGCTCACGGTCGCGGATTGCGGCGTGGCGGAGGCGGGCCGATGGGTTTGCCCGCGACGATCGACGCAGGATCGACATGCACCTCACTGCCGTCCCGGGTGCGCAGGAGCAGGTCCTGGCCAGGCGTGTCGATGATCACACCGAGGACGTCGGTGTAGAGGTGTGATTCCCCGGCAGGCAGCCGAACGCGGACCATCACGCGGGTGCCAGCCGGCCAGTCCTGCCACGGTACTGCCGGCATCGGTGTCCGTTCCTCGGGTCATGCGGGCAACTCGCGCTCGGGTGCGCGATACTAGAGTAAACCGCCCATGACCGGCGCGGCGGACGACGGCTCACTCAGGCGGCACTGTCCGAGCGGGACAGGTGCCCGAGTGGACCGGAAGCGAGCGCTAGGAAGGACAACCACTGTGACGTACGTGATCGCTCAGCCGTGTGTCGATGTGAAGGACAAGGCATGTATTGACGAATGCCCTGTCGATTGCATCTACGAAGGCAAGCGTTCGCTCTATATCCACCCCGACGAGTGCGTGGACTGCGGCGCCTGCGAGCCGGTCTGCCCTGTCGAGGCGATCTATTACGAAGACGACGTCCCGGAGGAGTGGAGTACCTTCTACAAGGCCAACGTCGAGTTCTTCGACACCATCGGCTCACCCGGCGGTGCCGCGAAGATGGGTCAGATCGATCACGACCACCCGGTGGTCGCCGACCTCCCACCGCAGGCCTGAGCCCGCCTGCGCCGACGACCGTCAGGAGTTCGCGTGGGATTCGCCGCACTCACCGATTCGTATCCCTGGGATGCGATCGCACCTTACGCCGAACGCGCGCGCCGGCATCCGCAGGGAGCGGTGGACCTGTCGGTGGGCACTCCTGTCGATCCGACTCCGGCCGTCGTGCAGGAGGCTTTGATCGCTGCCGCCGACGCTCCGGGCTACCCCACGACGCACGGTACCGCTGACGTCCGCGAAACCGTCGCAGGATGGTTTGCCCGGCGTCGCGGTGTCGTGGGCCTGGACCCGCAGGCAGTGCTGCCGACGGTCGGCTCCAAAGAGGCCGTGGCCCTGTTGCCGTCCCTCGTGGGTGCGGGCCCGGGCGACGTCGTGGTGCATCCGGAGATCGCCTACCCGACGTACGACGTGGGCGCACGCCTCGCCGGTGCCACTCCGCTGGCGACTGACGAGGTCGCACAGTGGGAATCGCGCAGCGACGTCAAGCTCGTCTGGTTGAATTCTCCCGCCAATCCGCACGGTGCAGTGCGCAGCGTCGAGGAGCTGGCGAAGGTCGTCGCCGCAGCACGCCGTGTCGGCGCGGTCGTCGTCAGCGACGAATGCTATGCCGAGCTGGCCTGGGAGGATCCCTACAGGACGGGAGGAGTGCCGAGTCTGCTGGACCCGCGGGTGTCTGGCGGCAGCCACGAAGGGCTGCTGGTGGCCTACTCGCTGTCGAAGCAGTCGAACCTGGCAGGCTACCGCGCGGCGTTCCTGGCAGGGGACCCGGCTCTGGTCGCGGACCTGGTCCGCCTGCGCCGACACATGGGGATGATCGTGCCGGCACCGGTGCAGGCCGCGATGGTGGCGGCGCTGAGCGACGACGCCCACGTGTCCGCGCAGCGGGAACGATACGGTGCGCGTCGCCGCATCCTCGTCGAGGGGGTGACGGCTGCGGGGTTGGTGATCGACCACTCGGAGGCGGGGCTGTATCTGTGGGTCCGCCCCGAGGGACCGGCCCAGGACTGCTGGCACACAGTGGCGGATCTGGCGGACCTGGGGATCCTGGTGGGCCCGGGGGCCTTCTACGGCCCCGCGGGCTCTGGTCACGTCAGGATGGCATTGACGGCCACGGACGAGCGCGTGGCACAGGCGGCCGCCAGGTTGCAGGGAGCGTAAGCGGCAGTCCGCCACTCAATGCCGGGCTCGTGGTCGCGGCCGGCGGCGCTGACCTTCGACCCACCGGCCAATCACTTCCCCCCGCTTGGGCTAGACTTGGCGCACCTTTGAACCTTCCGTGGGGCGGACCTTGGTCCCGGCGATTCGTGGATTCCCCGAGTGAGCAGGTACGTTCAAGGTCATCGGTGCAGCGGTCGGACGGCCACGAGGTGGCAGAGCAGCTCAGCGTTGAGACACATCGAGCACTACTGCGACGCGTTGTCGCAGAAAGGAATGACAGTGACCGACGAACAGAATTCGGTGACGCTTGGCACCGAACGCGGTAGCGTGCAGTTCCCGATCCACCGGGCGACTGAGGGAAACGACGGAATCGTCGTGTCGTCGTTGCTCAAAGACACCGGGTTCGTCACGCTCGACCCCGGGTTCATGAACACCGCGCAATGCGAGTCCAAGATCACCTACATCGACGGGGACGCCGGGGTGCTGCGGTATCGGGGCTACCCCATCGAACAGCTCGCCGAGCACTCCTCGTTCCTCGAGGTGGCCTACCTGCTGATCCATGGTGAGCTCCCGTCCCCGGCCGAGCGCGACTCGTTCATCGAGCGGGTGAACCGGCACACACTGGTCCATGAGGACTTCCGCACGTTCATGGGGACCTTCCCCCGCACCAGCCACCCCATGGCAGTGATGTCGTCAGCCGTCAGTGCGCTGGCCACTTTCTACCCCGAGTCCCTGGACCCCTACCAGGACGAGACCATTGAGCTCGCGACGGTCCTGCTGCTGGCGAAGGCGCGCACGATCACGTCCTACCTGCACCGCAGGAGGGCGGGTGAGCCGCTGCTGTATCCGGATTACTCACGCGGCTATGTCGATGACTTCCTGCGCATGACCTTTGCGGTGCCCTATGAGCAGTACGACGCAGACCCCGTCCTGGTCGATGCCCTCGACAAGCTTCTGATCCTCCATGCCGATCACGAGCAGAACTGCTCGGCGTCGGTCGTCCGCATCACGGGATCCGCCCACGCCAACATCTATGCCTCGATTGCCGCGGGCATCAACGCCTTGTCCGGACCGCTGCACGGCGGTGCCAACGAGTCGGTGCTGAAGATGCTGCAGTCCATCGAGAAGGCCGACTACGACGTCAACACGTTCATCGCGAAGGTGAAGAACAAGGAAGACGGCGTTCGCCTGATGGGCTTCGGTCACCGGGTCTACAAGAACTACGACCCGCGGGCAGCGATCGTCAAGAAGCGCGCCGACGCCGTCCTGGAGACACTGGGCGTCAACGACCGGCTTCTGGAGATCGCTCGTGAGCTCGAGGAGATCGCACTGAGCGACGATTACTTCGTCGAGCGCAAGCTCTACCCTAACGTCGACTTCTACACCGGCATCATCTATAAGGCGATGGGGTTCGACCCCTCCATGTTCACCCCGCTCTTCGCCCTGGGACGCATGCCCGGGTGGATCGCGCAGTGGCGCGAGATGATGAACGACCCGCAGTCGAAGATCGGCCGGCCACGGCAGATCTACACCGGCGCCTCCAAACGCGACTACGTCGACGTGACCGCGCGCTGACACAGCGAGCCAGGGGCCGTGCGAGCGGGACACGGAACCGGGAGACCTCGTCACTCGGCAGTGGCGGAGGCCGTGGCGGGCGCCACGGTGAGCACGAGGTCCTCCGGCCCGTCGGACGGTCGTAGCGTCGACCAGGTGCCGGGCTCCCTGAGCCAGGTGGTGTTTCCCACGGTCACCTGGACGATGTCGGTCTCAGCGGCGACCGCGACGGCCCACTGAGCCAGCGCCCAGCCGATGCGTTCGCTGTCGCTGTCCTTGAACCCGAATGCCCTGGTCGCCGCAGCGACGTCGAGTGTGACGGTCGTGCTGCCCTCGGCGACGACCGCGTCGACACTGGGCAGGTCGCGTGCGACGCGGGCGAGGAGGGTCTGCGTGCGAGCGGAGACGGATGCATCCGACGTCACCGGTCGCAACGCACAGGTCAGTGCGGCCTCCGAGTAGCCGTGCAGGGCCGAGGCCCAGGCCCTGCCGAAGTCCTCATGGTCGGAGTAGGCCTCCGGGTACCCCGAACGCTGGACGGCCTGGGCGGCCTCCGTCACCGTCATGTCCTGGTAGTCGGAGACCTTGGCGAGTGCCCGGTAGAAGGCCTTGGCCGCATAGACGGGGTCGCGCACCTCATCCTCGGTCCCCCAGCCTTGTGAAGGCCGCTGCTGGAACAGGCCCAGCGAATCGCGGTCGCCATAGTCGATGTTCCTGATCTTGGATTCCTGGTACGCGGTTGCCAGGGCGATCGTCGCCGCCCTGGCCGGCATCTCGAGTTCCAGGGCACGCACGGCGATCAGCGCCGCATTGGCTGACTGCTCGGTGTCCAGTTCCCAGCTGCCGGACTCACTGGTGGCGACGCAGTGCTCGGCCACCGGGAGAGACACCGTGCTGCGATCCAGCAGACGGGTGACACCCCAGATCCCTGTCAGCAGCAGCCCCAGGGCCGCCGTGATGATCAGCAGGACCCTGAGCACGTGACGGCCGACGCGATGCGCGGCCCTGCGGCCACGGGACGCCTTGCGCCGACGCCGCGCGGAGGAGGTCAATTCGCGTGCAGCACTGCGTTGAGCGTGATGCCGTCGCCCGCGCGGGCGACGGCCTCCACGGCTCCCGACTGGGAGTTGCGGCGGAACAAGATGTTGTTGCGCCCCGACAGCTCACGTGCTTTGACCACGGTGGCGCGGCCCGCGGCGGACTCCTGGCCCACCAGCGTCACCTTGGTGCCTGCGGTCACGTAGAGGCCCGACTCGATGATGCAGTCGTCGCCCAGGGAGATCCCCAGCCCGGCGTTGGCGCCCAGCAGCGAGCGCCGGCCGATGGAGATGGTCTCCTTGCCGCCGCCGGACAACGTCCCCATGATCGAGGCTCCGCCTCCGATGTCGCTGCCATCGCCGACGACGACACCGGCGGAGATCCGGCCCTCCACCATGGAGATCCCGAGGGTGCCGGCATCGAAATTGACGAATCCCTCATGCATGACGGTGGTGCCCTCAGCCAGGTGCGCGCCCAGGCGAACGCGATCGGCGTCGGCGATGCGCACTCCGCTGGGCACCACATAGTCCACCATGCGCGGAAACTTGTCCACGCCATAGACGGTCACGGGGCCCCGAGCGCGCAACCGCAGCCGGGCTGCCTCGAAATCGTCCACCGCGACCGGACCGAAGTTCGTCCAGACCACATTGGTGAGCACTCCGAAGATGCCGTCGAGGTTCTGGCCGTGCGGCCGGACCAGCCGGTGGGAGAGCAGATGGAGACGCAGGTAGGCGTCCGCGACTGAGGTGGGGGCCTCATCGAGGTCGATGCTGGTGCGGACCACGGTGAGTGTGACCTGCCGGAGTTCGTCGGCGGCGGCGAGCGCTGTCAGCTCGGCCGGAGGCTGCGCGCCGTGCGGGGCCGGGCCCAGGGCAGGCGACGGGTACCACACATCCAACGTCGTACCCCGGCTGTCGACGGTGGCCAGGCCGAAGCCCCAGGCGGTGCGGGCTCCGGTGTTCTCAGGGGTCGCAGCAGAAGTCATGCGCCTACCCTACCGACTTCCCCTGCGGCCGATGCCCGGGGCCGTTGCGGGCTCCGGGCGGCGTCCCCGCGAAGCCTGCAAGGCCTTGGCTGGTGCCGGAAGGACGCGGACCCACGCCTCGGTAGAGTGGCGTCCATGCCTCATGACAGCTCACCCTTCGACACCTCCCGCGGACGCGACGGCCTCCTCGACCTGACTCGCGCACTCTGCGACCGCGAGTCGGTCAGCGGCGACGAAGAGCGGATCGCGACCGACGTCGAGGAGGTGCTGCGCGCCGCAGGTGGTGGTCTGGACATCGTCCGGCACGGCAACACCGTGGTGGCGCGCACCCAGTTCGGCCGGGAGGAGCGGATCGTCCTGGCGGGTCACCTGGACACGGTACCCGTGGCGGGCAACCTTCCCACGCAGGTTCGTGAGACGCCCGCGGGGCCGGTGCTGTGGGGGCGCGGCACTGTCGACATG
>JAATES010000186.1 GCA_015655615.1 Actinomycetales bacterium | reverse complement strand
GCTGCCGGATATCGACCCGCGGCTTCCCCGTCCAGGGGATGTGATCGTCGCGGACGTCACCCATGGTGCCCCCTACTATCTCCTCGCCGACTCCGCCCTCACCGGCGGTCGCTTCGCTGTCCGCCGGACGCGCTCAGGGGACGCCTGGGTGTCGCGCGAGCAGGCACGCCTGGGCATGGGCGGGTCCTCACACGGAGCGGGACGGTCCGCGCATGGCTCGGGTGGAACGCCTTCCCCGGCAGCGCAAAATGGCCTCCCGGTGACCGGAGCGGCGACGGTGAGCCTGGGAATGCCGTTGCTTCGGACCGCCTCGTCGTGATGCTCGTCGCGGTGGTCGGTCCGACGGCCACCGGCAAGTCCGAGCTGGCGCTCGATCTGGCGGAGGCGCTCGGGGGCACGGAGGCGGTGGAGGTGATCAATGCCGATGCCTTCCAGCTCTACCGGGGCATGGACATCGGGACCGCGAAGCTGACCCCGGTCGCACGCCGCGGGTTCACCCATCACCAGATCGACGTGCTGGACCCCTCCCAGGATGCCTCGGTGGCGCGGTATCAGACAGCGGCACGTGAGGACATCGAGGGGGCGCGTTCCCGTGCGCGGCGCAGCATCGTCGTGGGCGGCTCGGGGCTGTACGTCCGGGCTCTGCTGGACGATCTGGAGTTTCCCGGTGTCGATCTGGGCCTCAGGGCCCGGTGGGAGCGTCGTGCGCAGCGCGAGGGGACAGCGAGGGTGTACGCACTGCTGGTGCAGCGTGACCCGGCCGCAGCCGCTGCCATCGGTCCGACGAACATCCGCCGGATCGTCCGGGCATTGGAGGTCATCGAACTGACCGGCCGCCCTTTCAGCGCGACTCTGCCGCGCCAGGAATACGTGCGTCCATGCCTGCAGATCGGTCTTGACTATGACCGGCCGGCACTCGACCGTCGCATCACCGAGCGTGTCGACCAGATGTGGGAGCTGGGACTCTGCGATGAGGTGTCCCATCTGACCGGCCCGAGCGGCAGTGGCCTGGGCCGTACGGCAATCCGTGCGGTGGGCTATGCCGAGGCGCTCAGCTGCGTGCGCGGAGAGCTGACGGCGGACCAGGCGCGAGCTGCCATCTCCGCGGCCACGCGCCGACTCGCCCGCAAGCAGATGGGCTGGTTCGGCAGGGACCGCCGGGTCCGCTGGCTGCGTGCTGACCAGACCGACCGGCAAGGCAGGCTCGACCGCGCCATGGCACTGGTCGAGCTGGCGGAGCGCGGCGACTCCGTGCCGCCGAGCCCGGACCCTCGTCGTAGTCTGGGCTCATGAGCGGTCTGCACGCGTACAAGGGACATGGCACGCACAACGATTTCGTGCTGCTCGATGACCGCACCGGCACGCTGGATCTCACCGGCGCCGTCGTGCGCGGGCTCACCGATCGCCGCGGCGGGCTGGGTGGCGACGGGCTGATCAGGTTGGCTCCGACACGTGCTATGGCCGAGAACGACCGGTTGGCACTCGGCGCGGCCGATCCCGAGTGGTTCATGGATTACCGCAACGCCGATGGCTCCGTGGCCGAGATGTGCGGGAACGGTGTGCGGGTCTTCGCGGCGCTCGCTGAGCGGCTCGGCCTCCACGACTTCGCTGCAGCGCCTTTGGAGGTGGGAACCCGGGCTGGCGTGCGGACGGTCCGCAGGACCTCCGGAGGCTGGTTCACGGTCGGGATGGGCGTGGGCACCTACCCGGCCAGCCCGGAATTCCGACGCGGTGGCGCTGATTCCACGGTGGTGGTCGACGGCCTGGGACCCCAGCCACGGGCTGCCCTGAGCGTGGATATGGGCAATCCCCACACCGTGGTCGCGCTGGCCGACCAGGACGAGCTGGCGGCCGCGGTGCTGCTGACCGCTCCTCTGGTCGATCCGACTCCGCCGGACGGCACCAATGTCGAGCTTGTCGTCGCCTTGGGTGAGCACGACACCCCTGACGGTCCCGTCGGACGTGCCGTGATGCGGGTGCATGAACGCGGGGTGGGGGAGACGCTGTCCTGTGGTACCGGGGCCTGTGCTGTCGCGCTGGCCTTGCGGACCTGGGCGGGTCCCGGTGCACCCGACAGGTGGGACATCGGACTGCCGGGTGGCCAGGTCCGGGTCACGGTGCTCGCCGACGGTTCCGTGGAGCTGAGCGGACCCGCCGTTCTGGTCGCTGAGGCGACAATCGATCTCGGCTCACTCGATCCGCGGTAGCCGTGCCACCGTGATTCGCCGGCGCCTGGGCATTGCTGGTGGCATCCGGGCCGGGTACACCTAGCGCGTGCGGGTGATCGACAGGACCCGGAAGCCCTTGGACGTCGTGGTCCGGCTGACGGTTCCATGAACCCGGGTCGAGTCGCCATCCGACGCGTCCCTGCCAGATTCCTCTGCCGAGCCCGATCCCGCCACTGCGCCCGATCCCGCCACTGCGCCCGATCCCGCCACTGCGCCAGATCCCGCCACTGCGCCATGGATCGGCGCGGCATCGCTGGTGCGGCCGGTCTGCGGTGCTGATGGCAGCCCCGTCTCCAACCTGGCGGCCAGCCAGGAGTGAAGGGAGTCGGCTCCCAGGTGCTTCGCCACGACCAGATGGGCGGTTCCACCCGGGGTGAGCCGGCTGAGCCAGCCTTCCAGCAGTGCATGCAAGGCCGGCTTGCCGATGCGGATGGGGGGGTTCGACCAGATCGTGCCGAAGCGAAGCCCCGCGGGGACCTGAGCGGGGAGTGCGGCCCGGATCTGGCTGAGGCCCAGTCGCTTCGCATTACGGCGCACCAGATCCAGCGCGCGCTCATTGACGTCGACCGCCCAGACCGTGACGTCCGGACGTTCGGCATCGGCCAGGTCCAGCGCCAGGGTCAGGGCGAGCGGGCCCCAGCCACAGCCCAGATCGAGCACGGCACCCTCGCGGTCGGCATCGGGCGCGGGCACGGAACGCAGGAGGACCTCGGTGCCCTGGTCGAGATGTTCATAGGAGAACACCCCGGGGGCCGTCATGACCTCGACCTCGCGGCCGGCGAGGGTGACCTGACGGGACTGCAGTTCAGTCGGTCCGGCCGCAGCATGTGCGCTGAAATAGTGCTCGCCCGCAGGCGGTGGGGGTGCCATGGTCACCTTCACATGCTAGCGACCGTCCGAGGTGAGAATTCCTTGGCTCCGCGGCGACCGGGCATGGGACGATGGAGGGGCCCGGGGGTACGCCGCGGGCATGGACCGAGGAACTCATGACTGAAAAAGTGCCAGTGTCGCCTGAGGAACCGCCGTCGTCGGAATCGATCGCCGAGGATGTGGTGAGCCGCATCCTGGCACGCACCGGAACCGCCGTGTCCCAGGGCGGCACCCAGCACACCCGTCAGGACGGTGACCAGTTCGAACTCGAGGAACGTACGGCCCTGCGGCGCGTCCAGGGACTGTCCACGGAGCTCGAGGACGTCACCGAGGTCGAGTACCGGCAGCTACGCCTGGAGCGCGTGGTGCTGGTGGGGGTGTGGACACACGGCACCGCGGCCGAGGCCGAGGTCTCCTTGCGGGAGCTGGCCGCTCTGGCGCAGACGGCCGGATCACTCGTCCTGGACGGCGTGCTGCAACGCCGCCAGTCACCGGACCCAGGCACCTATCTGGGCTCGGGCAAGGCGCGGGAGCTCGCAGAGCTGGTGGCGGCAAGGGGAGCGGACACAGTCGTCGTCGACACCGAGCTCGCACCGTCGCAGCGGCGAGGGCTGGAGGACGTCGTCAAGGTCAAGGTGATCGATCGCACGGCCCTGATCCTCGATATCTTCGCCCAGCACGCCCGGTCCCGCGAGGGCAAGGCGCAGGTCGAGCTCGCACAGATGGAGTACCTGCTGCCGCGACTGCGCGGGTGGGGCGAGTCGATGTCCAGGCAGGCGGGCGGGCAGGTCGGCGGTGCCGGTGCGGGAATGGGTTCGCGCGGTCCCGGTGAGACCAAGATCGAGCTGGATCGGCGCCGGATCCGTACGCGCATGGCCAAGCTCCGCCGCGAGATCACCGCGATGGCCCCGGCCCGTGAGGCCAAGCGGCGTTCCCGCCATCGTGGCGAGGTCCCCGCGGTCGCGATCGTCGGGTACACCAACGCCGGCAAGTCGTCCCTGCTCAATGCCCTCACGGGCGCGGGCGTGCTGGTGGAGAACGCGTTGTTCGCCACCCTGGATCCCACGGTTCGGCGCACCCGCACCCCGGACGGTCGCGGCTACACGTTGTCCGACACGGTGGGCTTCGTCCGCTCGCTTCCAACCCAGCTGGTGGAGGCCTTCCGGTCCACCTTGGAGGAGGTCGCGGATGCCGATGTCATCGTGCATGTCGTCGACGCCTCGCATCCGGACCCCGGCGGCCAGATCAGCGCGGTACGCACGGTGCTCGCCGACATCCCCGGCGTGTCCGAGATACCCGAGATCGTGGTGCTCAACAAGGCCGACGCGGCCGATCCCGACGTCATCGACGTCCTGCGTCGTCGCGAGCACTGGACGGTGGTCGTCTCCGCACACACGGGGCAGGGGATCGCGGAGCTTCTCGATTCCATCGCGGAGCATCTGCCCCGGCCTCGTATGAGGGTTGATGTGGTCATCCCCTATGACCGGGGTGATCTGATCTCCCGGGCGCATGCCCACGGTGAGGTGGAGAGCATCGAGCACCTCGCGACCGGGACCCGGCTGGTGGCTCAGGTCGATGGCCAGCTCGCCGCCGAACTCGAGGCGTCAGCCAGCCCGGTGGCGGGTCGGTAGGATCACCGGGTGACCTCGACTGCTGACACGCCCGACCTGGGTCGGGCGCCGGTGGTCGCTGATGGGCTCAGCGCCGTCCGGCTGCTGGATGAGGTCGTCTCGGCGATGGGTGGGACAGCCCGCCCAGGGCAGCAGCAGATGGCCGCCGAGGTGGCGCAGACCATCGAGCAAGGCGGCACGGTCCTGATCCAGGCGGGGACGGGTACCGGGAAGTCGATGGGGTACGTGGTGCCGGCCCTGGCCCACGCGGTCGAGACATCCACCCATGTGGTCGTCTCGACGGCAACGCTGGCCCTGCAGCGACAGCTGGTCACCCGGGACCTTCCCACGGCAGTGGCCGCACTGACTCCACGGCTGACGCGAGCCCCGGTCTTCGCGCTGCTCAAAGGCTGGCACAATTACGTCTGCCTCCACAAGACCAATGGCGGATACCCCGTGGACGATCCCGGGATGACGCTGTTCGACGTCGAGAGCGCCCATGATCATCCGGCGCAAGCCGGTCCGGCGTCGGGGCCCTCCGACCTCGGCCAGGAGGTGGTCAGGGTCCGTGAGTGGGCGGAGCAGTCCACGTCAGGAGACCGTGACGACCTCGTTCCCGGTGTCAGCGAGCGGGCGTGGCGCCAGGTGTCGGTGACGTCGCTGGAATGCCTGGGACAGCGTTGCCCGATGCTCACGGAGTGCTTCCCCGAACGAGCCCGCGCCGCAGCGAGGGCTGCTGACCTGGTGGTGACGAACCACGCCATGCTGGGGATCGCGGCCGCGGGGAACTCTGGGGTGCTGCCGGAACACCAGGTCGTGGTGGTCGATGAGGCGCATGAACTGGTGTCGCGAGTGACGTCGGCTGCGGCGGTCGAACTCTCGGTACGCGCCGTGGAGGCGGTGTCACGCCGGGCCAGGCGAGAGGGGGCGACCGGCATCGCCCGCCTCGATGCGGCTCTCACCGATCTGGCCTCGGCACTGGCGGCCGTCCCCGCAGGGCGCCTGGAGTCCGGCGCGCCGGAGCCACTGGCGGGTGCACTGGCGGGGATCCGCGACGCTGCTCGGGATCTGATCTCCTCTCTCAAGCCCAG
>JAATES010000119.1 GCA_015655615.1 Actinomycetales bacterium | reverse complement strand
GGCTTGACTATGCGGCCTGCGTGGCTGAGCTCACGCGTACCAGCGACGCCATGGAACGCCTTCTCGGCGCCCGCCCCGTCCTCATGCGACCGCCCTACGGTCACCTGGCGGGCTCAACGCTGCTGGCGTGCAACGACCTGGGCCTGACACCGGTGCTGTGGAGCCGGCAGATGCTGGAGTACGAATACCGCAATGAGCCGAGCGGCCTCGCGGAGTACATCGCGGCATCGGTGCAGCCGGGAGACATCATCCTGGCGCATGACACCGACAAGGACGACCATGCGGTGGCGATCCAGGAGCTCGGTCAGATCATCGACGCGATCCGCGGCGCTGGACTCGACTTGGTCACCGTCAGCCAGCTGCTCGGACTCTAGCGGTCCTCAGCCGGCGATCGAGACGACTGGCGCCGCGCCCTCTTCCTGCGGCATGGTGGCGGCGATCTTCAGCGCCTCCTCGATCAGAGTCTCGACGATGTCCGCCTCCGGAACCGTCTTGATGACCTCGCCCTTGACGAAGATCTGACCCTTGCCGTTTCCCGAAGCCACCCCGAGGTCGGCCTCGCGGGCCTCCCCCGGCCCGTTGACCACGCAGCCCATGACCGCGACCCGCAACGGCACGGTGAGGCCCTCCAGCCCAGCCGTGACTCGCTCGGCCAGCGTGTAGACGTCGACCTGCGCCCGCCCGCACGAGGGGCAGGAGACGATCTCCAGTCGCCGCGGACGCAGATTCAGTGCCTGCAGGATCTGGATCCCCACCTTGACCTCCTCCACGGGAGGGGCGGACAGCGACACCCGGATCGTGTCTCCGATGCCCTGGCTCAGCAGCGCACCGAAGGCGGTGGCGGACTTGATGGTTCCCTGGAACGCCGGACCGGCCTCGGTCACCCCGAGGTGCAGCGGCCAGTCGCCGCGCTGGGCCAGCAACTCGTAGGCGCGGACCATGACGACCGGGTCGTTGTGCTTGACCGAGATCTTGAAGTCGTGGAAATCGTGCTCCTCGAAGAGCGACGCCTCCCAGACCGCCGACTCGACCAGAGCCTCAGGCGTGGCCTTGCCGTACTTCTCGAGCAGCCGCTTGTCGAGCGATCCCGCATTGACGCCGATCCTGATCGAGGTTCCCGCCTCTTTCGCCGCCCGGGCGATCTGCTTGACCTGATCGTCGAACTTGCGGATGTTTCCAGGGTTCACGCGAACGGCGGCGCACCCGGCATCGATCGCGGCGAAGACGTACGTGGGCTGGAAGTGGATGTCCGCGATCACCGGGATCTGGGACTTCTTCGCGATGATCGGCAGCGCATCGGCATCCTCCTGCGTCGGGCAGGCCACCCGGACGATGTCACAGCCGGCCGCGGTCAGCTCGGCGATCTGCTGCAAGGTGGCATTGATGTTCGACGTCTGCGTCGTCGCCATCGACTGAACCGAGATCGGCGCATCCCCGCCGACGGCCACCTTGCCCACCTGGATCTGACGCGTCCTGCGGCGCGGAGACAGGACGGGGACAGGTGCCTGCGGCATTCCAAGACTGATCGCTGTACTCACCTCTTCAGTATCGCGCACCACGCGGCGCAGTGGAGCCGTCCGCGGCCGGGACCGGCCTGCGGCCGGTCAACCGAGCTGGACAGGCTTGACGATGTCGGCGTAGATCAACAGCGCTCCCATCGCCGTCAGGACGAGGAACGCCCCGTACGCCAGCGGCACCAGCCGTGCGGTGTCGGCCGGCCCTGGCCGCGGCAGGCGGCGTATCCGCGCCACCTGCCGCCGGGCACCCTCATACAGGGCACCCGCCACGTGGCCGCCGTCCAGTGGCGGCAACGGGATCAGGTTGAACACGAACAACGCGATGTTCAGACTCGCCAGAAGTGTGATCAACGTGACCCAGCGTGCCTCCGCCGGTAGTCCCGTGGCATCGGAGCTGGCGACCTCGCCCGCGATCCGCCCGACGCCGACGAGGCCCATCACCGAGGAGGGATCGCGCTCTTCGCTGCCGAACGCGGACCGGGCGATGTCGACCACGCGGACCGGCAGGGTCACCACGACCTTCGCAGTCGCTGCAAGCTGCTCCCCCAGCACCCCGGGAACCGAGGCGAGGGTCTGCGGCGCCCAGTCATAGGCGGCGCCGATGCCGATCTTCCCGGAGGTCTCGGTCGTGATCGTGCCATCGGCGGCCTGGACCTGGCGCGTGGCCACCTCGGGAGTCACCACGGCGGTGATCTGCCGGCCACCACGGTCCACGACCAGGCTCACCGGGTCGCTGCCCGCTGCGGTGAGGGCAGACGTGACGTCATCCCAGGTCGCGATGGTCCGGCCATCGATGGTGACGAGACGATCACCCGCCTGCAGACCCGCCTGCGCAGCAGGTGAGACCGGGTCGGTTTCGGCGCAGGTCGAGCTGGAGGAGGTCGGCGTGAGGCACGGTGCGACATAGGACAAGGTCGGCGTCGCCACCCAGGCCCCGAAACCGACCTGGGTGATGGTCAGCAGCACGGCGGCGATGAGCAGATTCATCATCGGACCGCCCATCATCACCACGATCTTCTTGGGAACGGAGAGCCGGTAGAAGGCCCGGTGATCCTCGCCGGGACGGATCTCCTCCGCACTGACCTCACGCGCAGACTGGACCAGCTCTGCGACCCTCCCGCGACGGGGCTTGCTCCCGGACGGGGCCGGCGGATACATCCCGACCAGCCGCACGTAGCCGCCGAGCGGGATGGCCTTGACGCCGTACTCCGTCTCCCCCTTGGTCCTGGACCAGAGGGTCGGACCGAAGCCGACGAAGTACTGCGGCACCCGCACGCCGAATCGCTTGGCGGGCACCATGTGGCCGACCTCGTGCAAGGCGATGGACAGCAGGATTCCGACGACCATGACGACGACGCCGATCGTGTACTGCATCTAGGTCTCCTCCGCTAGGTCCGCTTGAGAGTGTGGCTCAGCGACCTGTGAGCTCACTGGTACGCGCCACGGCCCATGACTGGATGTCGTCGATGCTCTCCACCGTGAGGGTCGCCTGGAGGTCGACCTGCCGATCGGCATCCGAGACCACTCGGGCGACCGTCTCGACGATACCCAGGAACGGCAGCGTACCGGACCGGAACGCTGCCACGGCCACTTCATTGGCCGCGTTGAGGACGGCCGGGTGCCAGGGGGAGGAACGCACCGCACTGCGCGCCAGATCGAGCGCCGGGAACACCGCGTCGTCCAGCGGTTCGAAGGACCAGGTCACGGGGGCGGACCAATCGCTCGGCGCCACGACGTCGTCGAGCCGGTCCGGCCAGGACAGTGCGAGACCGATCGGGAGCCGCATGTCAGGTGGGGAGACCTGGGCGAGGGTCGAGCCGTCCTGGAACTCCACAGCGGAGTGGACCACGGACTGCGGATGCACGACCACGGTGATGTCCTCCACGGGGACGTCGAACAAGAGGTGTGCCTCGATGAGCTCGAGCGCCTTGTTCATCATCGTGGCCGAGTTGATCGTCACGACCGGGCCCATGGACCAGGTCGGGTGGGCCAGCGCCTGGGCCACCGTGACCTCGGAGAGCTGAGCCCTGCTCCACCCGCGAAACGGCCCACCCGAGGCCGTCAAGATCAGCCGACGCACCTCGGAGCGCCTGCCGCCGCGCAATGCCTGAGCCATCGCCGAATGCTCCGAGTCCACCGGGACGAGCTGCCCAGGACGCCTGACCGCGGCCTTGACCAGGGCACCTCCCGCCACCAGCGACTCCTTGTTGGCGAGTGCCAGGGTGGAACCGGCGTCCAACGCCGCCAGAGTGGGGCGCAGGCCCACGGCACCGGTGATGCCGTTGAGCACGATGTCCGCGCCGAGGGCTGCCACCCTGGCCGCGGCCCCGGGGCCGCTGATCACGTCAGGGGTACCGACGGGCTGCTGCTCGATCAGCAGTGACCGGACGGCCTCGCCCGCCTGGTAGTCATCGACGGCGACGACGCCGACCCCCAGCTCGATCGCCTGGCGCGTCAGCAGTTCCGGGCGACTCCCCGCCGCGCTGAGCGCCGTGACCGCAAACCTCCCCGGATGCGCGCGCACCACGTCGATCGCCTGCGTGCCGATCGAGCCGGTCGACCCGAGAAGCACGACCGATCGCTCAGCAGTCTCGGCGCTGTCGGCCACCGTCATCCGACACCCAGGAGGACCTCGGTCGCACGCCGCAGGAAGGCGTCCACCGAAGGCTCGTCGTAGGCCTTCGCACCGCGACGCGCTGTGAAGGTGGCGGTGCGCACCTCCTCGGCGGTGAGAGGCTCAGCCCGGTCGAAGTAGGCGATCAGCCGCTCGCACAGGGCGTCGACCTGCTGGGAGTCATAGCCGTGCGCCCGGCCGTGCGGATGCGCGAAGCGCTCCCGAGCCGGACGGGCGAGGCGTTCGTACAGTGTCTGGGCCAGGGCCGTCAGCCCGGCGTTCCACGTGTGCTGCCCGGACTGCGTGACGACCTGCACGCGTCGCTGTGCGACGAATGCTGCTTCCAGCCGATCCAGTGCGGCATCGACCTCGCCGGTCCGGTAGCCCCGGCGCACCAGGTCGAAGGTCGCGGTCTGCACGTCGCCGACGACCCAGCGGTCCGGCGAGGCTCCCTCATAGACCAACCGGGCGTGCTCGAAGAAGTCGTCGACCTCCTCGCGGTCGTACCCGCGCCGGACCAGCGAGACCCGCTTGAACAAAGCCGTCATGCGTGCGCGTCCTCCTCTTCGGCCGCCAGCTGGCCGCAGGCGCCATCGATGTCGCTCCCACGTGTATCACGAATCGTGGTGGGTATGCCGTGAGCCCGCAAGCGCGCCACGAACTCCGCCTCGACGGCCGGATCACTGGCGGTCCAGATCGAGCCCGGCGTCGGGTTGAGCGGAATGGGGTTCACATGGACCCAGCCCCGTCCGCGCGCATTGAGCTTGGTGCCCAGCAGATCCGCCCGCCACGCATGGTCGTTCATGTCCCGGATCAGCGCATACTCGATGCTGACCCGCC
>JAATES010000060.1 GCA_015655615.1 Actinomycetales bacterium | reverse complement strand
GCAGGTCACCGACCGTCCCTGCCGGGCCACGAGCAATTCGGGCGAGGCGCCCACCAGCACGGTCTGCGGTGCGCCGGGTTGCGGCGCGGGCATGGCGAAGACCGTGGCTCTCGGATTGTTCTCGCCCAGCCGGTCAGCGAGTTCCGGAACCGAGACGGGGGAGTCCAGGCTGACGGTGGCCCAGCGACCCAGCACCACCTTGGTCAGCTCGGGATCCGCCGCCATGCGCAGGAGAGCCGTTTCCACAGCATGGGCGAACGCGGTGGCAGAGGGCTCCTCCGTTGCACGGAGATCCTCGGCCGCACGGAGATCCTCGGTCACGGCGGGGTCCCGGGGGGCAAGGGCTCCGGTGGCCGACTCGCGGGAGGGGCCGGGCTCAGGTGGCGATGGCAGCGGCGATGCGGTCTGTGCCGAGGCCGAGCCGGGGCCCCCCTGACGTAGTGCGAACCGGTGAGAGGCGCCGTCGGCAAGGGTGAAGCGGGCGACCGCGCCGGGCCGGAAGCTCAGATACCCCATCGCGACGGCGTGCTCGCTCTCGCGGCCACGGAGGTCGTCCAGCACGTCATCGGCTATCGGCGCGCCAGGGCCGGGGCCGGGCGCCTGCTGACCGAAGGTGCGGAACGACAAGGGCCCCTCGGGAACGAGCCACTGGTGAGCCCGGCCGATGAAGATGGACGG
The DNA here is from genome assembly GCA_015655615.1 of Actinomycetales bacterium. GTDB lineage: Bacteria > Actinomycetota > Actinomycetes > Actinomycetales > Cellulomonadaceae > Rarobacter. Next base: position 5,495 of record JAATES010000060.1, on the reverse strand, counting down.
GTCTGTCCTCGCAGTGATGATCTCGCCTCCGTCGAAAGGTCCTCACGCCCGTTGCCCGGGCGATGCGCCTGGCTCCGGCCCGATGCCGGATGGCCACATGACCATGGTGCAGCGTACGCGGTCGGGGGAATATTCCGGATCGGCACCGGGTCCCGGAGCGGGGGTCGAGCCCGGGACCGGGTCACAGTGCTGTCACGGAGGAGGCGCAATCGGGCCAGCTCCGCGTAAAGTGCTTGAGGTGACTGCCTTTCGGCCAATGGCGTTCTTGTGGGGGGCCGCGCTGGCTCTGGCCTCGGTCTACATCGCTATGGGCCACACGGTGGATGCCATCATGCTGGGCAGGCGCATCGGCGGGTGGTCGCTGCTGGTACTCGTGCTCGCTCCCGTGTTCGTGGGTCTATGCGGCTGGGCGGGGCTTGCCGGTATGCCCCGGGCGAGGGCGCGCGTGGAATCGGCTGATCGCGATGCGATCCTGCGGCGGATCCTCACCCTCGGACCTGCCCGCCGGGGCCCGGAGCACACGGGCCGGACGGTCTCAACCGCGACGGATGCCGTCGAACGGTCCACAGGGTTCCGGGTCACCTTCGTGGGGCCCATGATCGCCTCGATGACGAGTCCCATCCTGGTCCTGGTGGTCATGGGATGGGCCGTGGACCTCAGGAGTGCGCTCTGGCTTGCGGTGGCGATCCCCGCCATTCCCGTGATCATCGGTGGTTTCCAGTCGGCCTTCAAGTCGGTGTCGTCGCGCTACCGCGTCGCGGCCCGTCACCTGTCGGCGGAGTTCCTCGACTCGATCCAGGGGCTTCCCACTCTGCGGGGGCTGGGGGCCGGGAAGCGGCGTGGCGTGCACCTGGCCGCGGCCGCACAGAACGTCCGTCGGCATGTGATGCGGCTGCTGGCCGGCAATCAGCTGGTGCTGCTGGTCGCGGATGCCGGGTTCTCACTGGGCATGCTCACCATCGCTGCCTGGCTCGCGGTCACCCAGCTCCGAGACGGTGCGATCTCCCCAGGCCAGGCCGTGGCGATCGTGCTGCTCTCGACCCTGCTCCTGGAGCCGCTCGATCAGATCGGCAAGTTCTTCTACATCGGCATGGGCGGGATGGCGGCGCGCCGGGAGATCCGGTCATTCCTCGCTCAGACGACGCCGGAAGCGCGCGGGGAGACCGTGCCCGGCGAGTCTGGAACCGCGGTGCCGCCGTCGGCGACGGACCTGGACGGTGCAGGGGAGCCGCGCATCCGGCTTGACAACGTCCACTTCGCCTATGACGCCGCCGCCCCGGTCCTGCGCGGAGCCTCGCTCGAGGTCGCGCCGGGCGAGCATGTGGCGCTGATCGGGCGTTCCGGCGAGGGAAAGTCCACGTTGCTCGACCTGATCCAGGGCACGTATTGCCCGCAGTCGGGTTCGGTCTCCCTGCGGGGCATCGCGCTGGCGGAGGCCTACGAGGGCTGGGCGCACCAGCAGTGCGCGGTGGTGGCACAGACCACCTACCTGTTCACGGGCACCCTGGCAACCAATCTGCGGATCGCCGCACCCCAGGCCTCGGACGACGAGTTGTGGCAATCGCTCGCGGACGCGAACCTGGCGGACGAGGTCCGGCGCTGGCCGCAGGGGCTGGACACCGTGGTCGGCGAGCGGGGCATGGCGATCTCCGGTGGCCAGGCGCAGCGAGTCGCCATCGCCAGGGCCTTCCTCAAGGACGCACCGATCATCTTGCTGGATGAGCCGACCTCGCAGGTCGACGTCCAGTCCGAGACGGCCATCCTCAGCGCGCTGGATCGCCTCACCGAGGGCCGGACGGTGCTGTCCATCACCCACCGTGCCCAGGCCGCGCAACGTGCGGACCGGGTGGTCGCCCTGGTCGACGGCGTCGTGACGACGGCGGAGGCGTCATGAGCGAGGACGACGAGGTGCGTTCGGTGACTGCTCCTACCCGACGGGAGCTGAGCCGGTGGCTGCTCCGTCAGGCGCGCCCCGTACTGACTCCGCTGGTCATCAGCATTGCGATGCGAACGCTGATGCTGCTGGCCGGTGCGGCGATCCTCGGGGTCGCGGCGCATGGCATCGTCGTAGCATCCAGCACCGCCGAGTGGTCGGTGTCCGCCCTCGTGATCACGTTGGCCGTGCTGTCGCTGATCAAGGCAGTGGCACGTTACCTGGAGCAGTACAGCGGCCATCTGGTCGCTTTCAAAGCACTGGCGCTCTTACGCACCTACTTCTACGACCGGCTGGAGCCTCAGGCGCCGGCAGCGGTGATGGGCCGTCGTACCGGCGACCTGCTGTCGCGGGCCACCCGGGACGTCGATCGTGTCGAGGTCTTCTTCGCCCATACGCTGGCGCCAGTCGTCACGGCCCTGGTGGTGCCCCTTGCGGTGGCGGGATGGATCGCCGTCACCAAGGACCTGGCCCTGGCCGTCGTCGCGCTGGTCTTCTGGGCGCTGATCGGAGCTGCCGTCCCGCTGCTCGGCTCGGCATCCGCGCTTCAGGCAGCACGGCGGCTGCGGGTGGTCCGAGGACAGATCGCCCAGCACATCACCGATTCGGTCCAGGGTGTTCGCGAGGTCCTCGCCTTCGGTTACGGTCCGCGCCGTCGCGGCGAATGGGCGGAGGTCGGAGCGCTCGCGGCTCAGGAGGAGAAGGTCCTGGGACGGTGGGTGGCGGTGCGCCGGGGCCTGAACGGCGCGCTGGTGGCGGCAGCTGCCGTCGTCGTGCTGCTGGTCGGGTCTTCGCGTGTCCGATCCGGACTGCTGGAGTGGGGCGATCTGGTCATCGTGCTGGCTGTGGTGGTCGGGACGATGCCCGCCGTTCTGGCCGTGGAGGAGTGCGTGGCCGATCTCGATCAGGCCTTCGCCTCCGCCGCGCGGATCGCCGAGATCACCGAGGCCGCCCCCGCGACGACGGAGCCGGCTGTTCCGGCGTCCCCACCGGAGGGACTGAGCGAGGTGCGGTTCGAGTCGGTGTCCTTCGCCTACCCCGCGCGGGATCCGGCTGACGGTCCTGGCCCTGTCGTGCTGCGTGACGTGTCCCTCGTCCTCGAGCCGGGCACGGTGACCGCTCTGGTCGGCGTATCAGGTTCTGGCAAGTCGACCCTCGCCAGCCTGCTGGCACGGTTCTGGGACCCGGACAAGGGATCGGTCAGCATCGGGGGAGTGGACCTGCGGGATCTCGCGGACGAGGATCTGCGTCGGCTCGTGTCGGTCGTGTCCCAGCGGCCCTACTTGTTCAACGACACGATCGAGGCGAATCTGCGGATCGCCCGCCCGGAGGCGACCAGGGAGGAACTCGAGGAGGCCTGTCGGGTCGCTGCTCTGACAGGGACCATTGCCGGTCTTCCCGACGGCTTGCAGACGCGGGTAGGCGAGCTCGGCCAGCAGCTCTCGGGAGGCCAGCGCCAGCGTGTCGCAATCGCCCAGGCGCTGCTTCGGGATGCTCCGGTGCTGATCCTCGACGAGGTCACCAGTCAGCTCGACGTGCGAACCGAGGCCGAACTGACCGGTGCCCTGACTGCACTGGCGCACAACCGGACCACCTTGGTGATCGCCCATCGGCTTGCGACCGTGCGCGAGGCCGACCGGGTCGTGCGACTCGACGGAGGCAGGATCGCCGAGCAGGACAATGACCAGAGTCCGGGGACGAGGGCCACATGACAGTGCAGGCGGTACCGAGGCGCGACATCACGCCCATGCCAGCCGTGGTGCTGGTCAACCTGGGAACACCCGAAGCGCCTCACGCCAGGGCGGTGCGGCCCTACCTGCGTGAGTTCCTATCGGATCGCAGGGTGGTCGAGATGCATCCCGCACTATGGCGCCCCATCCTCGAAGGCATCATCCTGCGATTTCGGCCCAAGGCCTCAGCCGAGAAGTACGCGTCGATCTGGACCGAGCAGGGCTCTCCGCTGCTCGTGCACACTCGAGCGCAGACTGCGGCGCTGAGCGCGGACCTGGGCGGTGCGGCCTCGGTGCGCCTGGCGATGCGGTATGGGTCCCCGGCGCTGAGCGACGTCCTGGACGAGGTCTATGCCGATGGCCACCGGCGTGTGCTCGTCGTGCCGCTCTACCCGCAGTATGCGGCGTCCTCGGCGGGCACGGTGCTGGATGAGGTCTACCGCTGGGGGCTACGGTCCAGGGATCAGCTGGAGTTGCGCACGGTGCGGTCCTTTCCCGTGGACGAGGGCTACCTCTCGGCGCTCGCCACGGCGGTGGAGCGACACTGGGAGGCCATCGGGAAGCCGGATTTCTCCGGCGGGGACCGGCTGCTCCTCAGCTTTCATGCGATCCCGATGGCCATGCACCAGGCCGGGGACCCCTACCGGGCGGAATGCGAGGTGACGGCGGCTGCGTTGCGAGAACGGCTTGGCCTGGGCGCCGAGATGGTGCTGACGACGTTCCAGTCGGTGTTCGGACCGGCTGAATGGCTGAAACCGGCGACCATTGACACCGTGACGCAGCTGGGCCGTTCCGGTATCGGCCGGGTGGACGTGCTCTGCCCCGGGTTCGTCTCGGACTGCCTGGAGACGCTGGAGGAGATCGACATCCTCAACCGTTCGGCGTTCACGGACGCCGGTGGGTCGCAGTTCCACTACATCCCCTGGGGCAACGGGCGGCCGGAATGGACGGCGGCATTGACCGGCTTGGTTGGCCGGCATCTGACCGGGTGGGTGACCGCCGGCAAACGTCATGAACACCACACCGCTGGCGGGGCGGAACAGGACGGAAGTCCTGCTGTGTGACGGCGGCTGCGTGGTGGGGTCGATAGCAGGAGGAATCGGGCGGGGCGGGACCGGACGAGGGTGTCGGGCCTTCGCAGAATCGAGAGGGCGTGGCGAGCATGACCGATGAGGTGGCTAACACCCCGGAGCCGATCGAAGAACTGCCCGAGAACACGATCTTCGTCTTCGGTGCGAACAAGGCGGGATTCCATGGCGGCGGCGCAGCGCGGTTCGCACATCAGCATTTCGGTGCCGAGTGGGGCGTGGGCGACGGCCCGACTGGCCGGTGTTACGCCATCGACACGATGTCCGGCTGGGACGAGATGCGCGATGCCGTCGGCCGGTTCCTGACGTATGCCCGCCAGCACCAGGAGCTCACCTTCTGGGTCACGCGCCTGGGAACCGGGATCGCGGGGTACCCCGTCACGGAGGTCTCCTCGTTGTTCGCCCGGCACTCCGGAAACGTCGTGCTGCCCACGTCCTTCGAGAGCCACTGACTCCCGGTCCCCGGGCGGCGCGTGGGTGGCCTCGCCTGGGCGAAATCGGAATTGTGGTCGCACCAACACAGGATGCGCGCAGATTTGCCAGAATCGAGGGATGACTACTCCTCGTCTCGGTGGCGGGTCGGCCACCACCACGGACCAGAGCCCGCGGTCGCTGCGCCGATGGCGCCGGAACCTGGCTGACGAGCGTATGGAGGCGGCCATCTATCGGGATCTGGCCACCCGGCGCACCGGCGAGGAACGGGAGATCCTGCTGGCCCTTGCGGCAGCGGAGGGTCGGCACGAG
>JAATES010000087.1 GCA_015655615.1 Actinomycetales bacterium | reverse complement strand
GCGCGCACCCAGTTCGGCCGGGAGGAGCGGATCGTCCTGGCGGGTCACCTGGACACGGTACCCGTGGCGGGCAACCTTCCCACGCAGGTTCGTGAGACGCCCGCGGGGCCGGTGCTGTGGGGGCGCGGCACTGTCGACATGAAGGGTGGCGTGGCCGTCGCGTTGCAGCTGGCTGCGGACCTGGGCGGTCCGGATGGAACGGGCGCGCAGCGTGATGTGACCTTCATCTTCTACGACAACGAAGAGGTCGCGAGCGATCTCAACGGCCTCGGTCGCCTGGTCCGGGACCGGCCGGATCTGGTCCGGGCGGACTTTGCCATCCTCGCGGAGCCCAGCAACGGAGGCATCGAGGGCGGTTGCAACGGAACGCTGCGGGTGCGGGTGCTGGTCCCGGGAGTGACTGCGCATTCCGCCCGATCATGGATGGGCGTGAATGCGATCCACGGGGCCCTTCCGGTGCTGCAGCGTCTGGCCTCCTATCGCCCGCAGACCGTGCCGGTCGATGGGCTGGTTTTCCGCGAAGGAATGAACGCCGTGCGCATCGAGGCCGGCATCGCCGGCAACGTCATTCCGGATCGCTGCGTGGTCACTGTCAACTACCGCTTCGCGCCCGCCCGCACACCGGAGCAGGCGCTGGCTCACGTCCGTGATCTCTTCGAGGGATTCGAGATCGAGGTGGAGGACGCGGCGCCCGGTGCCCGACCGGGACTGGATGCGCCGCTCGCAGCGGAGTTCGTGACCGCGGTCCTGGCCACGACCGGGGGATCGCCGCGCCCGAAGTACGGCTGGACCGATGTGGCACGGTTCTCGGAGCTCGGCATCCCCGCAGTGAACTTCGGGCCCGGTGACCCGCTGCTCGCGCACAAGGACGATGAACAGGTGCCGGTCTCGCAGCTCACTGGGAGTTACGACGCGCTCCATGCGTGGATCATGGGACGCCCGCCGGGCGTCCTCTAGGCTCAAGACATGACAGACGAAGGAGTCCCGGAGCGCGGTCGCGGCTACCAGAAGGGACCCGTGTTCCTGCGTGGCGGGCAGATACCCCATCAGACGACCGATCAGCGGCTGCTGGAGAACCAGGACGGAGCCGACTGGCTCCATGGTGATCCGTGGCGTGTGCTGCGCATTCAGTCCGAGTTCGTCGAGGGCTTCGGTGCGCTCGCCGAGATCGGGACCGCGGTCAGCGTGTTCGGGTCCGCCCGGACCCCGCGCGAGCACCCCGACTACACGATGGCGCAGCAGGTGGGCCGGGGGCTGGTGGAGTCCGGGGTCGGCGTGATCACCGGTGGCGGGCCGGGTGTGATGGAGGCTGCCAACAAGGGCGCGTCCGAGGCCGGGGGGCTGTCGGTCGGGCTCGGCATCGAGCTCCCGTTCGAGCAGGGCATGAACGCCTATGTGAACCTCGGCGTGCACTTCAGGTACTTCTTCGCGCGCAAGACCATGTTCGTCAAGTACGCCTCGGGTTTCGTGGTGCTCCCCGGCGGCTTCGGCACGTTCGACGAGCTCTTCGAGGCCTTGACACTGGTCCAGACCCACAAGGTCACGGCTTTTCCCATCGTCCTGGTGGGGTCAGACTACTGGGGCGGATTGCTGGAGTGGCTCCGAGGCTCCGTGGCGGCGCGCGGCATGATCCGCGCCACGGACATCGACCTGCTGCACGTCGTGGACGACCCCGCTGAGGCGGTGCGCCTGGTCACGGCAGACGTGGCATGCGGTGAGTTCTAGGCAGCAGAGGCGAGCTCCGGCGGTGTTCGGGGGACTCCGGTGAATCGGGCATCGCCGTGGGATCGCGAAGCGCCGTTGGATCGTGAGGCCTTCTGGCGCGCGATGTCGGAGGACGTCCTGCCGCACCGTGCACCTGCGCTGGTACTGCGAGGTCGTTCCGTGGGGGTCGAACGCCCGGCCGTGATGGCGATCGTCAACCGCACGCCCGACTCGTTCTATGCTCCGGCGCGGTTCGCGGACGACCGGTCGGCATTGGAGGCGGTGGCGCGGGCGGTGGACGAAGGCGCAGACATCGTCGACGTCGGCGGGGTCCGGGCAGGGGTGGGGCCGGAGGTCACCGAGGACGAGGAGATCGCCCGGGTGGTGCCCTTCGTGGGTGAGGTGCGACGGCGGTACCCCGATGTGCTCGTCAGTGTCGACACCTGGCGATCGGCCGTGGCGCGGGCGGCGGGCGAAGCCGGTGCGGATCTGGTCAATGACACCTGGGCCGGCTACGACCCCGAGGTGGTGACGGTGGCCGCAGCGCTGAGCCTGGGCGTCGTCTGTTCCCACACGGGCGGTCGAGAGCCGCG
>JAATES010000056.1 GCA_015655615.1 Actinomycetales bacterium | reverse complement strand
TGGGCAGCGAGTAGAGCATGCCGCCGTGGCCCATGGCGATGCCGTCGTCGACGGCGATCGTGTTGAACTCCTTGGCCACCCCTCCGGCCTCGCGGATGGCCGAGGCCACGAGGTCGCCCATGTCCTTGAGGTGGACGTGACCGGGAACGAACTGGGTGTACGAGTTGGCGATCGCGATGATCGGCTTGCCGAAGTCGCCGTCACCCATGCCCGTGGCGCGCCAGAGCGCGCGGGCGCCGGCCATATTGCGGCCGTGGGTCGAGGTGCGTGAGCGAAGGGGGCGACTCATGCGGGGGGCTCCTTTGCGAGGTTTGTTCCTGTTAACACTACGTCGTGACGGCGCCGGGTATTCCGGACCGTCCAATGAGTGGGCCTCGGACCGGCTCTTTTCCCTGGTTGTGCCGGTAGGCTCAGGGCATCTGGGTGTGTCCGCGCCCGCTTCACGGCCGAAAGGCCGATGCTGAGCCGGAGGAACCCATGGCCGAGTTGACATTGACCGGACCGCGACCCGTCAGACCTGTCAACGAGGTGATACGCAGTTACGCCGAGCTGTCCGCAGTGGTGCGGCAGCTGGGCCTGCTCGGTCGCACTCGCGGCTTCTACATTGCGGTGTTCAGCGGCCTCTGCGTTGCACTGGTGGTGCTGGGAGGCACCTTCGCGCTTTTGGGCGACTCATGGTTCCAGCTGCTGGTGGCGGCAGCGCTGGGCGTTGTGCTGACCCAGCTGTCCTTCTTGGCCCATGAGGCCTCGCACCGTCAGGTGCTGACGTCAGGGCCTGCCAACGACAAGGTGGGACGGATCCTCGCGACGGGTTTCGTGGGGATCAGCTACGCGTGGTGGATGAACAAGCACTCGCGGCACCACGCGAACCCGAACCGCCTGGGCAAGGACCCGGACATCGACATGGACACCATCTCGTTCCACCAGGATGATGCCGCCAAACGCACCGGGCTGTCCGCCGCCTTCGTGCGCAAGCAGGGCTACCTCTTCTTCCCCTTGCTCACCCTGGAGGGCATCAACCTCCACGTGACCTCGCTGCGCTGGCTCTTCAGCCATCGGGATGTGGCCGGGCGGCGCACCGAGCTGTGGACGGTGTTCCTTCGCCTTGGAATCTACGTGGGCCTGATCGGGTGGCTGCTGCCGCCGGGAAAGGCCCTGGCCTTCCTGGGCGTACAGCTCGTGGTCTTCGGGGTGTACATGGGAGGGTCGTTCGCCCCGAATCACAAGGGCATGCCGATCATTCCTGCGGATGTCAAACTCGACTTCTTCAGCAAGCAGGTGCTGACCTCCCGGAACGTCTCAGGGGGATGGCTCGCCAGCTGGGCGTTCGGAGGCCTCAACTATCAGATCGAGCACCACCTCTTCCCCAGCATGCCGCGACCGCACCTGGCGAGGGCACGGGAGATCGTGCGCGACCACTGTGAGAAGTCCGGCGTGGTCTATACGGAGACGACCATCTGGAAGTCCTACGGGATCGTCATCCGCTACCTCAACGATGTCGGGCTCGCTGCGCGGGACCCGTTCGACTGCCCCGCACTGAACGACCTGCGTCGTCGCTGACCGGCACCGGGACGGTGAGGCCTCAGTCGTCCGGGCGAGAACTGCTGCAAGGCCCAGCACTGGTCAGGAGCCGGTCCGCGTGGTCAGGAGCCGCTGAGGAGGTCGTCGAGGTCGGTCTCCTGCGGTCCCAGGTAGGTCGGCTCGCGATGCGTGACGGCGTCCCAGGCAGCCTTCCAGGAGGCCGGGAGCTCACGGAGCCGGTACTGCGATACCGTTCCCCCCTCGGACGAGGCCCCCGTCCCGGTCACCTCGATCCCCGCATGGGCGCAGGAGAACAACGCTCGCGGCAGGTGGTAGTCCTGAGTGATCACGATCGCGTGGCGGACTCCGAAGACCTCATACGCGCGTACGCAGGAGTCATGGGTATCCAGCCCGGCGTGATCGAGCACGATCGCTGAGGTGGGCACGCCATGGTCCACCAGCCAGTCGCGCATGGCTGTGGGCTCGTCGTGGTAGACCGTTGAGTTGTCGCCACTGACCAGGATGGCCCGGACCTTACCTGCATCAAAGAGCTGTGAGGCGATGTCGAGCCGTCGTTCAAGATACAGCGAGGGGGAGCCGTCCGTCCGCAGCCCGGCCCCGAGGACCAGGGCGACGTCGGAGGACTCAGCGGCCTCGACGGAGCGAATCCGGCTGCGCTGATTGAATTGGACCCAGGCCACCGGTCCGGCGAGCACCAGGATCAGTGCCGAGACGCTCAGGATGATCACGACCGTACGACGACGGCGTCGCCGTGAGGAGTGGCGGGGGCCGGCGGCTGCATTCACCAGCCGAGTCTAGGCGCGCCACCCTGGACGGGGCCGATACCATCACCACATGAGCATTGCGCGTCGAGTCCTCTTGCCTATGGTCGCGCTCGGTCTGGTCGCCGGCCTGATCGCCACCCCTTCCGTTCCCGCCACGGCTATGATCTGGTCCCTCACCAAGGCCTCGGCGTCGTCGGATCCGTCGACCTCCCAGGCTCTGGCACGCCAGCGAGCCGCCGAAGCACGGATCGCGACCCGCCTGGCCACGCTGACGGCCTCGGGCCCGCTGCACGGAGCGGCTTCCGTCAACGTGGTCGACGTGGCCAGCGGCGCGGTGATCTACGGCAGGAAGAAGTCCACGGCCCGCACGGCGGCCTCGAACACCAAGCTCTACACCGCGGTGGCAGCCTTGCAGGCGCTTGGCCCGAGTACCCGATTCACCACCACCATCACACGCGCTGGAACCTCCAACCGGGTGACTTTCGTCAGTGCAGGCGATCCGCGGATGACGAATGCGAGGCTGCGGTCCCTGGCTCGGCAGACGGCGACCCGGCTCAAGGCCTCCTCGACGACCAAGGCGATCACGGTGCGGCTGGACGACAGCCTGTTCGCGGGCGCGACCAAGAGTTCGACCTGGCGGCAGGGGGGGTACGGGCTGAGCACCATTCAGCCGGTGCGTGCCACGGCACGCACCGCGGTCCGGTCCAAGGACTCCGCGGCCTCGGCCGCAACGGCCTACGCGAGGTATCTCGACGCAGCGTTGGGCAAGGGGTGGTCAGTCACGTTCCGTGGCCGTGCCGCCACCCCTCCCACGGCGGTCACCATCGCGAAATCTGACAGTGCCACGGTGAAGACGCTGGTCAAGCGCATGCTCAACGTCTCGGACAATCAGGTGGCGGAGGTCCTGCACCGGCATATCGCTCTGTCGCAGGGGCTGGCCCCGACTTTCGCGGGTGGCGCCAAGGCCACGCTGCGCGTCGTGTCGGCGCTCGGAGTCGACACCTCGGGCATCACCTTGGTCGACGGTTCGGGTCTGTCTCCCCGTGACCGGATCACTCCGAAATCCCTGACCAGCCTGCTGACCGTGGCGGCGAATCCTGAGAACTCCCGATTGCGGAGCATCCTGTACGCGGACTCATCCCTTCCGGTGGCGGGCAAGACCGGAACACTGAAGAAGGCCTACGCACGCTTCACGGGCAAACATTCGAAGTGCGCGGCAGGAAAGGTGGTCGCCAAGACCGGCAGCCTGGACTACGAGGTGGCGCTGTCCGGCTACACGGTGGGTGCCGACGGGCGCCTGAAGGCGTTCTCCGTGATCGTCAACGGCCTGCACGGCTCAGCCGCCAAGACGAAGGCGCGCGCGAGCATGGATCAGCTGGCAGCCACCGTCAACGGGTGCGCCTGAGCCGGCTGAGGACCTGAGTGATCAGCAGCACTCCCATCGCGATGGCCGCGCCGATCACCGTGTCGAGGACTCGCTCCCGGACCAGGGAGCCGACGTCTCCGGTATGACCCTGCGCGGCGATCGTCATGGCAAGCGGAGTGATCACCAGGAGCGCCAGCCCATAGTTGCGCGTGACCACCATCTCCACGGTGAACTGCAGCAGGCCCACGAACAACGCGAGCCAGAGGCCTTGCAGGTGCAGAGGAGCCAGCAGTGCGAAGAGACCCAGGCCCGCCACCGTGCCCGCCACCCGCTGGATGGCGCGTGAGACGGTGAGGGATACGCGATGGCCGTTCTGCAGGATCACCACGAGGGTCAGCACCACCCAGTAGTACCGGTGGACCCCGAGTGGCAGGCAGAGCACGGAGGCAAGGAGGAC
>JAATES010000274.1 GCA_015655615.1 Actinomycetales bacterium | reverse complement strand
GGAGGACGTGGCGCTCAGGAGGACGTGGACCCGCGAGCCACCAGTTCCCCGCGCAACGAGACCCGCCGCGCCGCGCGGTCGCCGCCGCTGAGCTCCAGCATCAGCAGCTGCACCGCCTCGGCAGCGATGTCCGCCACGGGCTGGCGCACGGTGGTCAGTCCCGGGTGCATCAAGGAGGCATGGGGCACGTCGTCCAGCCCGGTGATCTTCACGTCGTCCGGCACGCGGACGCCGTGGTCCTGCAGCTCCTGCATCACGCCGATGGCGATCTGGTCGTCCGTGCAGATCACCGCGTCGGGCAAGGTCGGTTGGGCCAGGATGCGCCGCGCCGCCTCGGCGCCCCAGCCCGTCGAGAACTCGCCGTCGAACACGCGGTCGAGGGTGAGCTGTAGCCCGAAGCCGGGACATGCGGTCATCGCGGCTGCGGTGCGGAGGCGCCCGGAGGAGTTGCGGGCGCTCGACGTCACCAGAGCAACGTCTCTGGCTCCGCGTTCGGCGAGATGCCTGACCACTGACCGCATCGCGTGGTCGTCGTCGAGCCCCACCCAGTCCAGGTCCACACCGTCGGCGCTGCGGTCGAGCTGAACGAGGGGCAGGCGACCACGGGCTTCCGCCACTGCCCGCCCTGAGGCTGCTGCATCGCACGGGCTCACGAGGATGCCGTCGACCTAACCCTGGCACAGTGACGCCAGCCGCACCGCCTCGATCTCGGTGTCGTCGCGCGAGGTGCACAGGTAGAGGCTCATGCCGATCGCACCCACGCGCTGCTCGACCTCGTCCACCAGCATGGTGAAGAACGGGTTGGAGACGCTCGGCACGAGCAGGCCGACATTGCCGGTGGTGTTCTTGCGCAGCGCGCGAGCGATGGGATTGCCGGTGTATCCCAGCTGGGCGGCGATGTCCTTGACCTTGCGTGCTGTGGCCTTGTTCACACGCGTCGAGCCGCTCAGGGCGCGTGACACGGTCGCCGTGGACACCCCGGCGGCTTCTGCGACGTCAGCGATGGTGGGTGTGGACACGGACTGCCTCCTGAGAATGTATCCGCAGTCTAGCCCATGACATCGTTTACACCGACGAAACGAGAGAGGAATCGGGGAGAAACGTGGAGTGCCTAACGTCCTGATTGTGCCGGTGAGTGCAATCGATTACACTCGACCTACCGACACCGTCGTCGCCAGATCACCTGCGCGTGATCGATAGGAGAGGATCCACCGATGAAGAAGCTCACCGGGGCCGTCGCCCTGCTCGCCTCCGGAGCCCTGCTGCTCAGCGGATGCTCCACCACTAGCACCTCCTCGACCGAGGCCGGGACGACAGCAGCTGCTTCGGCTGATGGCGTCAAGGTGGCCTTCGTCTCCCAGGTCGAGGGAATCCCCTACTTCAATGGCTTCAAGACCGGTGGCGAGAAGGCCGCGAAGGATCTGGGCATCAGCTTCACGCAGACCGGCCCCGCGAAGGCCGACTCGACCGAACAGGTCAAGATCCTCGATGGCCTGGTCGCCCAGAAGTACGACGCGATCGCTGTCTCGCCGCTCGACCCGACGTCGATCAACAGTTCCCTGGCCACGGCAGCAGAGGCCGGCGTCAAGGTGGCCACCTCCGATGCCGACGCCCCGGACTCGGCGCGCCAGGTGTTCGTCTCCCAGGCGTCGGATGCCGACCTCGGTTCGACCGTCATGGACCAGCTTGCCGAGGCGGTCGGGAAGAGCGGTGAGTATGGCATCGTCTCCGGCAGCGCTGACACGGCCACGTTCAACAACTGGATCGCAGCCGCTCAGGAGCGTCAGGAATCGGCCTATCCCGACATGAAGCTCGTCGGCGGCATCCGCTACACCACCGACACGGCGCAGGCACTCCAAGAAGCACAGAACCTCATGACCGCCAACCCCGACCTCAAGGGCATCATCGCGGTGCCGTCCACCGCCATCCCCGGGGTTGCGCAGGCCGTGCAGAATGCCGGTGCCATCGGCAAGGTCGCAGTGACCGGTTTCGGCTCCCCGAAGACCGCTGCCGAGTTCCTCGAGTCCGGTGCGATGACCTCGACCGTCCTCTGGAACGTCGAGGACCTCGGCTACCTCACCGTCTGGGCCCTCGACCAGCTGGTCGAAGGCAAGGAGTTCCAGGCCAGCAACACCGTCTCCGGACTGGACTCACCGGTCACCTACGACGCCGCCTCCAAGACTCTGCTACTGGGAAAGCCGACCGTCTTCACCAAGGAGAACTACGCGGACTACGACTTCTGATCCGCGGCCCCGCCGCAGGCGGGAACCAGCCACATGTGCCGATCTAGCCGATGAACAGGAGCAAGCGATCATGAACGGAACCCTCTTGCGGGCCGACAACGTCTCCAAGCGGTTCGGTGCCACCCAGGCGCTGGCAGAGGTCTCGTTCAGCCTGGCCGCCGGGGAGCGCGTGGCGATCATGGGAGAGAACGGAGCCGGAAAGTCCACCTTGATGAAGGTGTTCGCAGGCGTCCACAGCGCGGACAGCGGAAGCGTGACGCTCGATGGCACTCCGTTCGAGCCCAAGACGCCCTATGAGGCGATTCTCTCGGGGATCTCCACGGTGTACCAAGAGCCTGCGTTCTTCTCGCACCTGAGCGTGCTGGAGAACCTGTTCATGGGCCGCCAACGGCACCAGCTCGGCTGGCTCGACACGGCGGAGATGCGGCGGGAGGGCGAGGCACTGCTGGACCGCCTCGCCCTGCCGGCCCGACTGTTGCGCCGGCCGATGGGAGAGCTCTCGCTGGCCGAGCAGCAGCTCGTCCTCATCGCCCGGGCAGTGGCCGCAGACGTCAAGGTGCTCATCCTGGACGAGCCGACCTCGATCCTGACCGACACGGAGTCCGAGCGGCTCTTCGCGGTGGTCGACGAGCTGACCTCCCGGGGCGCTGGAGTGTGCTTCATCACGCACCGTTTCGATGAACTCGAGCGGATGGCCGACCGGTTCGTCGTGCTGCGCGATGGTCGTCTGGTGGGGGAGACCGCCACAGCCGATCGGGACACGCTGCTGGCGATGATGGGTGGCAGGGCGGGCCGCACGGCCGGAGCGGGCGGCACCTCAGCCGTGCCCGTCGCGGACGCATCTGATGCGGACACACGGGTCGCAGAGGCGTCGGACACGGTCTCGACCTCGACTGCTGGAGCCCAAGACGACGAGCCGGTGCTCCGCATTCGCAGTGCGACGTTGGCGGGCACGTTCGAGGACATCGACCTCGACGTTCCTGCCGCCCGGATCACCGGTCTGTACGGGCTGGTCGGCGCCGGACGTACCGAGCTCGCACTCAGCGTGCTCGGCGAACTGGGCCTCGACCACGGGAACATCCAGTACCTGGGGCGTCCCTACCGACCGGCCGGTGCGCGCGCGGCGCTCGCCCAGGGCATCGCCTATCTTCCCGAGGACCGTAAGACACAGGGGCTGCTGCACCACATGACCGTCGGGGAGAACCTCTCACTCGCTGCGCTGCCCAAGCTCACCAACCTCGGTGTGCTGCGCCGGGGGCTCGAACGTTCACTCGTCGACCGCTGGATCGACAGGATGCGGGTCAAGACATCGGGCACGGGCGCTGCCATCACCTCGCTGTCGGGCGGCAACCAGCAGAAGGTGCTCCTGGCCCGGCTGATGGCCACCGAGCCCCGGCTGCTGATCCTCGACGAGCCGACCCGGGGCATCGACGTCGCCACCAAGGCCGAGATCCATCGTGACGTGCGAGTGCTCGCCGAGCAGGGCATCGCCATCCTGCTCATCTCCTCGGAGATGTCAGAGCTGCTCACGCTCGCCGACACCGTCCACACCCTGCATGAGGGGCAGGTCACCTCGACCCTGCGCGGTGCGCAGATCACCGAGGCGGCCGTGCTGCGCGGAGCCACGGGCACCCTGGCGGACGCTGCCTCCGCCACCCCGACCAGAACGGAGACTCCCTCATGAGCGCCGCCACCGTAGCCGGGGCGGACCCGATCATCCGCGATGCCCGACTGCTCTCGATCTTGCGCTGGGCTCAGCAACTCCTCATGCCGGTATTGCTGGTCGTCGAGATCGTGCTGTTCACGATCCTCTCCCCGCACTTCATGACCTCGCAGAACTGGGTCAACATCGCCACGAACTCCGCAGATCTGGCCCTGATAGCCGCGGGCCTGACCCTGATCGTCATCATGGCGGGGATCGACGTGTCGACCGGATTCGCCGTCGGACTGATCGGTTGGTTCGTGGCGACAGGGATGGCCCAGGGCCGCCCGCCGATCCTCGTGCTCACCGTCGCGCTGGTCATCGGCATCGTGATCGGGCTGTTCAACGGCGCCCTGACCGTCGGTCTGTCGATTCCCTCGATCGTGGCCACGCTGGGGACCAGCGCGATCTTCCAGACCCTCTTGTTCGCATTGTGGAACTCGACCGATGTCTTCGCCAGACCGGTGTTCCCCTGGTTGTCCGGGCAGGCCCGGATCGGTGCACTGCCCGCTGTCGTGTTCCTGGTGGTGGTCGTCTACGCGGCGCTGCACCTGCTCCTCTCCCGCACCACTTATGGCCGTTCGGTCTATGCGATCGGGTCCAACGTCGAGGCGGCCGCTCTCGCCGGCATCAAGATCGCCCGGGTACGCATGATCGCCTATGTGATCCTCGGTGCCCTGGTGGGCCTCGCCGCCTGCCTGTACTCGGCCCGCATCGGAGTGGTCCAGGCCTCGTCTGGCAGCGATCTGACGATGCTGGCCATCGCCTCGGTCGTCGTGGGGGGCACCTCGGTGCTCGGCGGAGAGGGCTCAGTGCTGCGCACGCTCGGCGGGCTGATCTTCATCGCCGTCCTACGTAACGGCGTGGTACTCGCAGGAGTCCCCTCGTTGTGGAACGGCGTGATGATCGGGCTGGTCATCCTCCTCGCCGTCAGCATCAACGGTTTGGTCGTGCGCATCTCGCGCCGTCAGCGAAGGAGTCTGTAGCCATGTCCGGCATCCTCAAGGACCGGCGCACCGCGCTGTCCGTGCTCATCGTGGTGGCGGTGGTCGTGATGTCCATGCTCTCGCCCTACTTCCTCCAGGTCGGCAACCTGCTGACCCTCGTGCAGTACTCCGCCGTCGTGGGAGTCCTCGCACTCGGCCAGGTGATGGTCATCCTCGGGGGCGGTGGTGGCATCGACCTCTCGATCGGTTCGACCATGTCGCTGTGCTCGGTCATCTTCGGGCTCTTGGCCGCGGATCATGGCATGAGCCCTTGGCTGGCCGCCGCGGTGGCCCTCGTGGCCGGGTCGGTCTTCGGCACCCTCAACGGCCTGCTGGTCACCGGGCTAGGGCTTCCGCCACTGATCGTGACGCTGGGCACCATGTACCTGTACGCCTCGCTCGCGCAAGTGGTCACCGGCGGCGTGGACGTGTCCGGATTCGACCGCGACGGGTTCCGCACGATCGGTCAGACCTCCGTGCTCGGAATTCCTTTCCAGGTGCTATGCCTGTTGCTGCCGCTGGGAGGGCTCATGGCGTTCGTGACCCGGCGGACCTCGTTCGGCCGCAATGTCTATGCGGTCGGTTCCAACGACGTCGCCGCCCGGCTCGCAGGCGTTCCGGTGGCTCGCACGCGGATCATGTTGTACACGATCTCCGGCTCCACCGCCGCGCTCGGAGCGATCATCACCGCCTCCTGGCTGCTCAATGCGAAGTCGACCGCCGGCAGCGGCCTTGAACTGCAGGCCATCACCATCGCTGTCCTGGGCGGGGCTGCCATCACCGGAGGAATCGGCCGGATCTCGGGAATCATGCTTGCCCTGATCCTGGTCGCCGTTCTCAACAACGGGCTTCAGCTCGCCGGGGTCGGATCCACCTACCAGATAGGACTGCTCGGTGCCGTGCTGATCGGCTCGATGCTGGTCCGCGCTCGCGGGCAATCGAAGACCTTGGTGGCCTGACCGGCGCGCCCCCGACGTGCGCCCCTCACTCCACCCGCACTCCTCAGAATCACCACCCCTCACCAGCAAGGAGCTCGACATGCCCGACCTGAACAGCGAAGCGATCCTCGCGGCCGTCGCGAGCCGCGAGGAGGCCACCATCAGCTTTCTCCAGGACCTTCTTCGGGCGCCCAGCGTGAACCCCTGGTTCGGGGACCCGGCGGAGATCTCCGCTGAGGAGAAAGTCCAGGATGTCTTCGAGGCCCGATTCCGCGACCTGGACGCTGATGTCATCGACCGGTGGGAGCCGCAGGCCGACGAGCTTGCGCACCGCGCGGACGGACCGGGCTACTACCCCGGGCGGGACTTCACGGGCCGCCCCAACGTGGTCGCAGTGTTCAAGGGATCGGCTCCTACCGGCAAGGCGGTGATGATCCAGGGACACTGCGATGTGGTCCAGGTGGGATCGCACTGGACGGAAGACCCGTTTGGTGGCGAGCGCAAGGAGGGCAAGATCTTCGGCCGGGGTGCGGTCGATATGAAGGGCGGCATGGCTGCTGCAGTCGGAGCGATCGAAGCGCTGCGCGATGCCGGGGTCACCCTGCGTGAGGACCTCATCGTGGCGTCGGTGGCTGACGAGGAGGCGGGCGGGATGGGCACCTTGTCGTTGGTCGACCGCGGGTACCGCGCCCCCGGTGGTGCGATCGTGCCGGAGGCGACGAACCTCAACATCGCACCGCTGTGCCGCGGGATCCTGTGGGGCCGGGTCACGCTGCACGGGAGGGCCGGTCACATCGAGCTCGAGCGCAAGCCCTGGCGTGAAGGGGGCGCGGTCGACGCGATCGACTACGGCCACCGGTTGCTCGACGCGATTCGGGAGCGCAACGCCCAGTGGGCCAACGACCCGTTGAAGAATCACCAGTACCTGCCGATCCCGTGCCAGATCTACGTCGCCCAGCTCGACGCCGGTGAGTTCCCGACCACCTATGCGGCCTCGTGCACCCTCACCTTCAACGCCCAGTACCTCCCGGTGCAGAAGGACGCCAACGGCCTCGGCTCGATCGTCAAGCACGAGCTCGAGGAACTCTTCGGCGGATTCGTGACCGGCGACGACTGGTTCGACGAGCACCCGCCCACGGTGGAGTGGCTGGTCGACGCCGACTGCGGCGAGACCCCCGACAGCGAGCCGGTCGTGACCGCCACCTTGGCAGCCGCCCGGCAGGTGGGCCTGTCCAGCGAGCTGCAGGGCTGTATGTCACACACCGACATGGGGCTGCAGATCGACGACGGCACACCCACCATCAATTTCGGGCCCGGGCACATGGGTGTGGCGCACCAGGCGGATGAGCACGTGCTCGAGACCGACCTGCTGGCAGCGACGAAGGTGATGGCCCTGACCATTGCGGAGCTCTGCGGAGCCGAGGCCTCGTCAACCGGCAGTCATCACTAGTCGCACTGTGCGGCGCGGCGCCCGGCATCCCTGCGGTGCAGATCACGAGAAGGAGAAGAAGAGACGATGGCAAGAATACTGTTCGCCGGGGAATCGTGGTCGGTTACCTCGATCCACTCCAAGGGATTCGACACGTTCATCACCACCGACTATGCCGAGGGTGGTGACGCGATCATCCAAGCCTGGCGGGACGGCGGCCATGAGGTGACCTATCAGCCCTCGCACATCGCTGCCCAGGCGTTTCCCAGCACAGTCGACGAGCTGAACGAGTTCGACGTCGTGGTCCTCTCCGACATCGGGTCCAACACGCTGCTGCTTCCTGCAGCCACCTTTGTGCGCGGCCAGTCACGTGGCAACCGGCTCGAGGCGCTACGCCAGTGGACCCTGAACGGCGGCGGATTCGCCATGGTCGGTGGATACCTCACCTTTCAGGGGATCGAGGCGAAGGCCAACTACCGGTCCACCGCGATTGCGCAGATCCTGCCGGTGGACATGGAGGTCGGCGACGACCGGGCCGAGCACCCCGAGGGCCTGGTGCCAGCCTTCGTCGCTGAACACCCCATCCTCGGCGGGCTGCCATCGGAGCTCGATCAGGTGCCATCGCTCCTGGGCTACCAGCGACTGACAGCCAAACCGGGCGCTCAGACGCTGATGTCGATCGGCGAGGATCCGCTGCTCGTCGTCGGAGAAGCCGGGAAGGGCCGGTCGCTCGCCTATGCCAGCGACGTCGGACCGCACTGGGCGCCCACCGAGTTCACCGACTGGCACGGGTTCTCGGACATCTGGCAGCGGGCGGCGGCCTGGCTCGCTCGCGAGCTGTGAGCCACGGCCATGCCTTCCCGCCACGCCGCACCGAACGCTGACCCGTTGCCCGGAACAACCCCTGGCACAGCCGGGGCCGCGAAGGCCCCGGCTGTCTTGGTGGTCGGGTCGCTGAACCACGACATCGTGGTCCAGGTGGACCACAGGCCCGCCGGTGGTGAGACGGTGGTCGGGACGGCCCTCGCACAGGGGTGCGGCGGCAAGGGAGGCAACCAGGCTGTGGCCGCCGCGCTCACGGGTGTCGGCGTCGCCATGCTCGGCGCCGTGGGCGCGGACCGGGAAGGCGATCTGCAGCTCGGCGAACTCGGCGCAGCCGGGGTGGACGTCTCCCTGGTGGTGCGCTCCGAGTCGCATCGCACCTCGATGGCACTGATCACGGTCACTCCCGACGCGGAGAACTCGATCGTGGTCACTCCCGGGGCCAATGACCTGGTGACCCCGGATCGCATGGCGGCATTGCCGGCGGCCGACAGCTCCTCATCGGAGGAGCCCCTCCTTGGGGGGCTCTCTCCGCAGGTCGTGCTCGCTCAGTCCGAGATCGGCGCCGCCGCCTGTGATGCGGCGGCCGGTCTCGCTCTGCGGACCGGTGCTCGGTTCGTGTTCTCCAACGGGCCGGTGGTGCCGGTCACGGCGAGCACGTGGGCACTGTGCGACCCGGTGGTGCTCAACCGTCACGAGGCGTGCGACGCCTTGCAGGGCTTCGGCGTGACTGCCTCCTGTGATGAGGATCCCGGTCGCCTTGCCAGGCTGCTGGCTGAGGCCTCGGGTGCGCGGTCGGTGGTGGTGACCTCGGGTGCCCACGGATCCGCCTTCGGCCCCGGCCCCGACGGTGCCTTCGGGAGGCTGCCTGCCACCCATGCGGTCTCCGTCGTCGACACGACCGGGGCGGGCGACACCTACACCGGCGTGCTGGCCGCCGCGCTCGCGCAGGGTGAGTCCCTGGCACGCGCGTGCGAGGCCGGGTCGATCGCCGCAGCCCGCAGCGTGTCATGGCCGGGGGCGCGACCCGCCCCGGGCGCCTGAACGGGAGGCAGGTGTGGGGGATGACCTCGTGACAGGCGGCTCCCGCGGTTCCGGGCATGCAGCGGTGATTCCGCTGCTGCAGGAGCTGCTGCGGATCGACTCGACCAGCGGCGGGCCGGGTGAACGGACCCTCCTGCTCCACCTGGCCGGATGGCTGCGCGAGCGCGGGGTGGAGCGTGCCGAGGTGTGCGACGAACCCGGCGGCCCGTTCCTGATCGCTGAGTCCGTCCCCGGAGCACGACGTGCCCTGCTGCTGGCCGCGCACGCGGACACCGTCCCGGCCGGGGATCTCACCGCCTGGCGGCACGATCCCCTCGGTGCCGACCAGGACGGAGGGTTCGTCTACGGTCGCGGGTCCAGCGATATGAAGGGCGGACTCGCTGCGGCTGCAGGTGCGCTGGTGTATGCGTCTCAGCGCCGGGTGCCGCTGTCGTTGGTGGTGACCTCGGGTGAGGAGGTGGGATGTGTGGGTGCGCACGCCACGCTCGCTGAGGTGCGACGGCTGGATCCCGGAGCGATCATCGCCCCGGAATCCACGGGCGGCCAGGTGCGACTGGGTCATCGTGGTGCAGTCTGGCTGCGCGTCGTCACCGCGGGTGTTGCCGCACACGGGGCAGCACCGGAACGAGGTCGCAGCGCGATACGTGCGATGGCCGCGGTCGTGGACCGGATCGATCAGGTGCCACTGCGCCGCCACGAGGCGCTCGGGAGCGAGACGATCAACGTGGGTCTGATCAGCGGAGGATCAGCGCCGAACATGGTGGCGGATCGCTGCGAGGCCGTTCTCGACGTGCGGGTCGTCGGTGCGGACGCCGAGCATGTCCGAGCCTGGTTGCTGGCGCAGCGCGACGTGACCGAGGTCGAACCACGGCTCAACCTCGCGGCGGTGTGGACCTCGCCGGATCATCCCTGGCTCCGGCAGTTGCAGCTTGCAGGCGTCGAGCTCGGCAGCGAATCGGCACCGGACCGCACTGTGGCGTACTTCACCGACCTCAGCATGCTGCGTCAGGCGGTACGGGCCAGGACCCCGGTGGTCGTCTGGGGACCAGGGGACCCCGCGGTGGTGCACGCGGCGAACGAGAGAGTCTCCGTGCGGGCGATGCTGGCCGCCGTCGAGGGCTACGTCACAGCTGCCATCGCCACTCGAACGTCCGTGTCCGGCTGAGTGTGGGCCGGGACGCGGTGACCCCGGGTGAGAGGTGCGGTCACGTGCCAGATGAGCTGCCGCTCGCACCTGCGAGGACTGTGAGCATCGGTTGGTTGAGGTAGAGCACCTCGCGCCCCACGCGGAGCGGAGACAGCACCCCCGCCGCCGCCATGCCCTTGAGCCACTTGGCCGCAGTCGGACGAGAGACGGCGCACCTGGTCATGACATCGCGTAGGCGTGCATACGGCTGCTCCATGAGAGCCCCGACCAGGTCGGCATTCGCCGTTCCTGTGGACTCTCGGACAGCTGAAGTCAGGAGTGTCTCCGCCTCGGTGAGGTTGCTGACCAATGCGAGTGTCCGTTCCGCGCTGCGACGGACTTGCTCGATGACGTAGCTGACCCATGCGACCCATGCGCCATGTGCGGTGACGTCCAGGAGCCGACGGTAGTACACATCCTTGCTGGCGATGATCTCCCTCGAGAGGTAGAGCAGGGGTAGCCGAAGGATCCCGGTGTCGCACAGCAGCAGGATGTTCAGGATCCTGCCGGTTCTGCCGTTTCCATCGGTGAAGGGGTGGATCGCCTCGAACTGGTAGTGCGCCACCGCCATCGCGATGAGTGGATCCAGGGTGCCTCTATCGTTGACGAAGGCCGCCCAATTGTCCATCAGGGCCTCCAGCTGCCTAGGTGCGGCGGGAGGGGTATAGATGCGCTCCCGGGTGACCGGGTTGCCGATGTAGACCTCGCCAGTGCGGGGGAGCGTGTCATGGCCCAAGATCAGCGAACACACGCGGGATGCCGTGCGGGTTGTCAGCGGCCTGGTCTGGATTTCCTCGAAACCGTGTCGTAGGGCCGAGCGATAGCGCAGTGTCTCGCGGGCTGCAGGGCTGGCCGACGCCGCTGTGGCATCGGCCGCAAAGAGCTCGTCCGTCGTCGTGACGATGTTCTCGATCGCTGAGCTGGCTTGTGCCTCCAATAGCGGAATCGCATTGATCACGACGGTCGGGTTGACGAGTCGAGCAGCGGCCTCGTCGAGCTTTGCGAGCGCAACGCGCGCTGCGATCGTGGCGACGAGAACGTCGCGAGTCTCGAGATCGACCCCGGGTGGGAGCAGGGGGAGGTTCTCGAACGGTGTGCCCGGGGTCCATTGCATGGATCGAGAGTATCGTGATCTGTAAAAAATATCGTCCACATTTGACACGTCATGGCGATGTGCCAAGAAGATTGACAGGTCCACTCGCGGCTCGCGGGTGCCGGGCCGCCGCGGTGATTCCGTAGCAGGCGCCACGATCGCCCGGCCCTTTCGAGCGCCCTACACTCGACGGCATGGTCACACCGCGTCACGACGATCCGGGCTCCGGAGCCTGGCGGCGGGAGCCGAGCACGGTCGTGCGCAGCGCCGGCCTGGAGCCGCAGGGCGCGTCGCCCGCCCAGATCATCCTCTCCGAGTCGGAGGTGCCTGGGCTGCCGCTGGAATGGGAACCTCATGCACACCCGTCACATGAACTCGTCTGGGTCCACGGCGGCACGCTGACGGCACGGGTGGGAGACTGCCTCTTCACCATCTCAGAGGGGTCTGGGCTCTGGCTGCCTGCGGGCATCGTCCATGCCGGACGATTGACAGCGGGAGTGGAGTTCTTCGACGCCTTCTTCGCCCCCGATCGCACTCCGGTGGTCTTCGACCGCCCGACGGTGATCACCATGACCCCCGTCCTGGAATCCCTGCTGACGCACCTGGCGCGCACGGATCTCACCCCAGCAGCCAGATCGCGAGCGGAGGCGGTCGTGTTCGACGTGGTCGAGCCCGCCCAGCGCCCACTCGTCCTGCACCTGCCCGGCGACGACCGGATCGATGTCATCGCCGCGGCCCTGCTTGCCGACCCGGCGGATGCCCGGGGTCTGGGGGAGTGGGCCCGCGACTTGGGCGTCAGCGAACGGACGCTCACCCGAGTCTTCCGGCGCACCACGGGTCTGCCCTTCCTGCAGTGGCGGCAATCGCTCCGTGTCCACCAGGCGCTCACCCTGCTCGCTGGCGGCCTCAGCGTGAACGTGGTCTCGGAACGGCTCGGCTATGCCCAGACCAGCACGTTCATCGCAGCATTCCGGCGGGTGATGGGCACTACGCCGGGGGCGATGCACGGGTAGGCCTCCGAATCACCGGAGTTGTCCGGAAAGCCGCATCTCATGGCGCATTGTCTGGATTGCAGCCAGCGTCACGGGGCCATATCCTGGTTCGATGGTAAGGCAATGCTTACCTCATTGCCCGGGTTGTCTTGCGACCCCTCTCCCTGCGACCAGATCGAGCCGATGCTCAAGAACCAGCGCCGTCATTCCGGACCTCGGGGCACCTCCGCGCTCCGCGACTATGGGCCTGCGCAGCCCAGCCCTGTGCTCGGCCCCGCGACCGCGCTGCGAGGCGAGGACCTCGTCCTCCGGTTCGGCAAGACCGCAGTGGTGCACGGTATTTCGCTGACGCTGCAGCCCGGCCGGGTGACCGCGCTGGTGGGCCCCAACGGCAGCGGCAAGTCCACGCTGCTGCGCTCGCTCTCCCGGCTGCACCCCGTGGACGAGGGGAGCGTGACCCTCGGGCCCGCCGAGCAACCGGTGTCTTTGCTCAGTGCCCGCGAGTTCGCGCGCGAGGTCACCCTGTTCTCGCAGTCGAGGAACGCCCCCCAGGGGCTGACCGTGCGCGAGGTGGTGGCATTCGGCAGGCACCCGTACCGTCGCGCGTTCGGCGGGCCGACCGCGGACGACCGCGGCGGCATCGAGCGCGCGATCGACGTCACCGGCGTGGGCGACCTCACCGACCGCGTCGTCAGCGAGCTCTCGGGCGGCGAGGTCCAGCGGGTGTGGCTCGCCGCCTGCCTGGCCCAGGAGACCGTCGTGATCCTGCTGGACGAGCCGACCAGCCACCTGGACCTGCGCTACCAGATCGAGACGCTCGACCTGGTGCGCGACCTCGCGGACGACCACGGTGTGGCCGTCGGGATCGTGCTCCACGACCTCGACCATGCCATCCGGGTCGCGGACACGCTGATCCTGCTCGACGCCGGACGCATCCACGCCGCAGGGGACCCGTTCGAGGTCCTCACCGCGGCCAACATCGGCGCCGTCTACGGGATCGAGGTCCAGGTCGACGCCGATCCCAGGACCGGCCGGCTGCGTATCGACCCCCTCGGACGGCATCCCGTCCGCACTCGCGCAGGCCTTCCCGCGCGCAGCCATGCCACTGCCTGACCCGGAATCACCCACCAGACCGCCTTACCCCTCGAAAGGACCTTCCATGACCCGCGCCCGACGCCTCATGGCCGCAGCCTCGACCGTCGCCGCCGCGACCCTCGTCCTGACGGCCTGCGGCACCACCAGCGGCAGCGACGTGACCAAGAGCGCCGCTGCCGCCACACCGGCGTCACAGAGCTGCGCCACGGACACCACCACGACCGCGACGGGTCCGGTGTCGCTGACGGACGGCGTCGGCCGCACCGTCGAGCTCGACCAGCCCGCCAAGCGCGTGGCGGTCCTGGAATGGCAGCAGACCGAGGACGTGCTCACGCTGTGCCCCACCCCGGTCGCCGTCTCCGACGCCGAGGGCTACGGCACCTACGTGAGTGCCGAGAAGCTCCCCGACGGTGTCACGGACGTCGGCACCCGGGGCGAGCCCGACCTCGACACCCTCTACGCGGCGGACCTCGACCTGATCATCGTGGAGGCGTTCAGCGCCGACGACGAGCTGATCACCCAGCTGGAGAAGCGCGACGTGCCCGTGCTCGCCACCCTCGGTGCGGACGCAGCCGACCCCATCGGCAACATGAAGGACGTCTTCTCGACGATCGCCGAGGCGACAGGTCGCACGGAGCGGGCGGAGGTGGTGCTCCAGCAGTTCGACACCCACCTCGCAGCGGCCAAGGAGAAGGTCGCGGCCGTCGGCCTGCCCACCAGGGACTTCCTGTTCTTCGACGGCTGGATCGAGGGCAGCAACGTCGTCATCCGCCCCTACGGCAAGGGTGCGCTGTTCACGGCACTCGGTGAGCAGCTCGGGATGACCTCGGCCTGGACGGATGAGATCAACAAGGCGTACGGCAGCGGTGGCGTGGACCCGGCCTACGGGCTCGCCCAGACGGACATCGAGGGACTCACCGCCGTCGGCAGTGCCAACCTCTTCTACTCGAACGACGACACTGCGGAGAGCTACGTGCCGGAGCTGGCGAAGAGCTCCATCTGGACGTCGCTGCCGGCGGTCAAGGAAGGCCGTGCCTATGCCTTCCCCGCAGGTGTCTGGGGTGCCGGCGGACCGCTCTCCAACGAGCAGGCGATCGACGCCTACGTCGATGTCCTCACCCGGGGGTGAACACGCCGACTCGCGCCGCCTCCGGGCAGGGGTCGGCACCTGATCCGGGCGGTGAGCTCAGGCGCGACCGGGACAGCGGTGGTGCCAAGGGCGCGGTGATCGTGCTGGCCCTGCTGCTCGTCGCCGTCCTGCTGGTCGGCGTATGGCACCTGACGCAGGGCACGTCCGGGCTGGGGGTGGCTGACCTGCTGCGCTATGCCGGCGGGGAGCGGGACAGTGTGGGCGGAGTGCCGGTCGGCGACGTGCTGACCGGCTCCCGGCTGCCTCGGCTGTTCGCCGGCATCGCCGTGGGGTTCGCGCTCGGCACCGCAGGAGCGGTGCTGCAGTCGGTCACCCGGAACGTGCTCGCCTCCCCGGACACCCTGGCGGTCACCGCGGGGTCCTACTTCGCGTTGAGCGCGGTGGCCGCGTTCGGCCTGGCCGTGCCGCTGTGGGCGTCCGGGGGCGTGGCCTTTCTCGGTGGCCTGCTCGCGGCGGCACTGGTGCTGGGGCTCTCCGGCAGCGCGGCGGGCACCACCACGACCAGGCTCATCCTCGCCGGGTCGGCGATCGCCATGGCGCTGGATGCGGCGACCGGGATGCTGCTGGTCCTGTTCAAGGAGAACACCACGGGGTTGTTCGCCTGGGGCAGCGGCTCACTCGCCCAGCTCAACCTGGACGCGTCCGCCCGCGCCGCGCCGCTCATCGTCACGGTACTGATCGCCACGCTGGTGCTGTCCCGGCGTCTCGACGTGCTCGGCCTGGGCGACGACACCGCATCGTCACTCGGCGTGCCGGTCCGGTCGACCCGCCTCCTGGCCGTGATCTGCGCGGTCCTGCTCACCAGCGTGTCGGTGACGCTTGCGGGGCCGATCGCCTTCGTCGGGCTCGGCGCCCCGGTGCTGGCGCGATTGATCGCAGGCCGGGTCCATGCGCTTCACCGGCATGTCTTCCTGATCCCGGCCTCGGGGCTGCTGGGCGCGCTGGTGATCCTGCTGGCGGATGCG
This sequence comes from Actinomycetales bacterium, assembly GCA_015655615.1. GTDB lineage: Bacteria > Actinomycetota > Actinomycetes > Actinomycetales > Cellulomonadaceae > Rarobacter. Next base: position 457 of record JAATES010000274.1, on the reverse strand, counting down.
GTGCTGCGGGCCATCCTCGGTGCCGAGGGCGCCGCCGCCATCCCGACCGGCGTACCGACCGCGTTGCTCGGTGCCGTCATGATCGTGGTCCTGGCTCTCCGGCTGCGTGACTCGGGTGCGCTGCGACAGCCCCCTCGAGCGCGCACCGGCACCCGGTCGGCCCGGCGGTTCCTCGTCGTCCTGGTCATCGCGGCCGCGGCCCTCGCGGCCGCCGTGGTGATCGGCCTGCTCGCCGGGAGCCTGTGGCTGCGCACCGGCGACATCGCGTTGTGGCTCCAGGGGACCGCTCCGGACCTCATCGGCCGGGCCTTCGACGAACGCGCACCCCGGGTGGCCGCGGCCGTGCTCGCGGGTGCCGCCCTCGCCCTGTCGGGGAGCGTCGTGCAGAGCACCATGCGCAATCCCCTGGCCGAACCGGGGGTCCTGGGCATCACCGCCGGGGCCGGGCTGGGGGCCG
>JAATES010000228.1 GCA_015655615.1 Actinomycetales bacterium | reverse complement strand
CACCGTGACCTACGGCGGCTCCGGCGCTCTGGCCACGTCCAAGGCCAAGGCCGTGACGATCACGGTCCGGTGAGGACCTTCTAGCCGCAGGCGACGACACGCCGCCTTCCCCCTGACTGCCGGTGCGCAAGAGCACGGTCTTGCGCACCGGCAGCTCTCTATCGACTCAGGCTGCGGACCGCCTGGTCCACCAACGGGCCGCGACGCGCGGTGACCTCGTCGAGTGTCCTCTGAACCACTGCGGGGTCGTGGGCCTGGGGCGAGCCAAAGGCGAAGGGCGGCTGCGGGTCGTACTCCATCTCCAACTGTGCGGCGGCCGCCAAGTCCCGGCCGCCGATCTCGCCGACAAGAGCGAGCGCCATGTCGATGCCGGCCGAGACCCCCGCCGCGGTGATCACGTCGCCATCGCGCACCCACCGCTCATGCACCACCGAGACATCGAAGCGTTCCAGCAGCGGCGTCGACGCCCAATGCGTGGTGGCCCGCCTGCCCTCGAGCAGGCCCGCCGCCGCGAGGACCAGCGATCCGGTGCAGACCGCAGACACCCACCGGGCGTCGTGGGCCAGGTCGCGGACGGCGGCCAGCACCGCGGCGTCGCCGAGCAACGGGTCGACGCCTCCGCCACCGGGAATCAGCAGGATGTCCGCCTCCGGGGCGTCCTCGAAGGTGTGGGTGGGCACGATGGACCACCCGCCGTCGGTCACGACCGGGTCGAGGTCGCGCCACACCAGGGCCACCTCGAATCCGGCCGCCGTGAACACCTCCGCAGGCCCTGTCAGGTCGAGCTGAGTGATCCGGGGGAACAGGAGCGCATTGACGCGGACTCGGGAGGAGGCAGCCATCGTCAGATCATAGAATGCCGGTCCGTCCGACCGCGCCGAGACTCGCACGACCGCGGCATCTCACATGGTAAGACTCGATCGTCTCGCATATCGCGACCGCTTGACTTTCGCTACGGTGAACCCCATGTCCACACGACCAGTCGGCCCGACCGCAGCCGCAGCGCATCCCCTGCGATGCCAGGGCTCCGACGGATGCGACCGCCGATGTGCCGGCTGCGAAACCCCGCAGCCCTGACTCGAACCCGCCCGACCATCCCTGTACCTCCACGAGAGGATCCACCATGTCTACTCCGACCATCTCCAACACTCCGGGCGGCGGCAAGCCTTCGCCCTCGGGCTACCGAACCAAGCTGATCTCGGCCCTGGTGGCCGTGGCCGTCGTCCTGGTCGCAGCGGCGATCATCCTCCCTCGGGTGCTCGGCAACGATGACGCGGCCGACACCGCCGCGACCCCCTCAGGAACCGCCACCTCGGCCGCCGCTGACCCCTCCGCCGCTTACACCCTGGTCAAGCCGGGGACCCTGACGGTTGCCACCGAGGGCACCTACAAGCCCTTCTCCTACCACGAGGACGGCAGCGGGACCCTGGTGGGCTACGACGTCGAGATCGCCCAGGCGGTCGGCAAGAAGCTCAACCTCACCGTCGCCTTCGAGGAGACCCAGTGGGACGCCATCTTCGCCGGGCTCGAGGCGGGCCGCTTCGACGTGATCGCGAACCAGGTCTCCATCAACGATGAGCGCCAGGCCAAATACCTGCTGAGCGATCCGTACACCATCTCGCCCGGTGCGCTGATCGTCCCGGAGGACAACACCGACATCACGACGTTCGAGTCCCTCAAGGGCAAGACCACCGCGCAGTCCCTGACCAGCAACTGGTACGAACTGGCCAAGAGCTACGGCGCCAAGGTCGAGGGCGTCGAAGGGTGGGCTCAATCCGTCGAGCTGCTCAAGCAGGGCCGCGTCGACGCCACCATCAACGACAAGCTCACCCTGCTCGACTACCAGAAGACCAACGGTGCCAGCGGGTTGAAGATCGCCGCAGAGACCACCGATCCGTCACGCAATGCCTTCGCACTGAAGAAGGGCAACGACGCGTTGCTGGCGGACATCAACACCGCGCTCGGCGAGCTGCAGTCCGATGGCACCCTTGCTGCGATCGGCGAGAAGTACTTCGGCACGGACGTCTCGCAGTAACAGGACGACCTTTCTCCCATCAGGCAGTGAACACCCACACAGTAGGAGGCGACAGGTGCGCAAGAGGCCACACACTCCGTCCGCCGGAGTGAGACGCATCGGCTCCGTCCGATGAGCCCCGAGAACTGGGAGCTGGTCAGAGAGTCGTTCTGGCCGATCCTGCGCGGCGGGCTCACGGGCACCATCCCGCTCGCCGTGGTCTCCTTCGCCCTGGGCCTGGTGATCGCCCTCGGCATCGCCTTGCTGCGCCTCTCCGGCAACCCGTTGTTGTCCTGGCTGGGGCGTGCTTACGTCTCCGTGATCCGCGGCACGCCCCTGCTGGTGCAGCTGTTCGTCGTGTTCTACGGTCTGCCCTCCATCGGCCTGCTGATCAACCCGTGGCCGAGCGCGATCATCGCCTTCTCGCTGAACACCGGCGGCTATGCGGCCGAGGTCGTGCGCGCAGCGATTCTCTCAGTACCCAAGGGGCAATGGGAGGCCGGCTACACGGTCGGCATGAACCAGGCCACGACGCTGCGGCGCATCATCTTGCCCCAGGCGGCCCGGGTCTCCGTGCCGCCACTGTCCAACACCTTCATCTCACTGGTCAAGGACACCTCCCTCGCCTCGCTGATCCTGGTCACCGAGCTGTTCCGGCAGGCACAGCAGGTGGCCGCGTTCAGCGGCGAGTTCATGACGCTGTACATCCTCGCCGCAGCCATCTACTGGGTGTTCTGCCTGGCGCTCTCCACCGGCCAGAACCGGCTCGAAGGCAGATTGGATCGCTATGTCGCCCACTGAGAAGCCACACTCCGGCAGTGCCGACCCCGGCACGCAGCCCGCTGAGGCGCCCCAGCACTCCCAGTCCGCCACCCCGCCCGCCCGCGTGCTGGAGGTGCAGGGCCTGAGCAAGAGCTTCGGCGAGGTCCAGGTGCTCAAGTCGATCGACCTTTCCGTACACAAGGGTGAGGTCGTGGTGCTCATCGGGCCGAGCGGCTCCGGCAAGACGACGGTCCTGCGATCCCTCAACGGCCTGGAGACGCCCGATGGCGGCGTGCTGCGCTTCGGTGACCGGCTGGCGCTGGACTTCGGCTACCCGATCAGTAATCAGCATCGGTACGCGCTCCGCGACCGCTCTGCCATGGTGTTCCAGAGCCACAACCTGTT
>JAATES010000088.1 GCA_015655615.1 Actinomycetales bacterium | reverse complement strand
CGTGCGCGTACTGCACGTAGAACACCGGATTGTCGTTCGACTGCTTGCGCAGTTCCTCACCATCGAGCGACAGCGGGGTGTCGGCGGGGTAGCGCTCCAGCGAGTACCGCACCGCGTCAGCGCCGATCCACTCGACCAGGTCGCGCAACTCGATGATGTTGCCCGCCCGCTTGGACTGCTTGGCACCCCCGACGTTCACGAGCTGCCCGATCAGCACCTCGATGTTGACCTCCGGGTCGTCCCCCGCGCAGGCGACGATCGCCTTGAGACGGTTGATGTAGCCATGGTGGTCCGCGCCCAGCAGGTAGATCTTCCGCGGGAATCCGCGGTCCTTCTTGGACAGGTAGTACGCCGCATCGGCTGCGAAGTAAGTGGGCTCGCCGTCGGCCTTGAAGAGCACCCGGTCCTTGTCGTCCCCGAACGACGTCGTCCGCAGCCACACCGCGCCGCCCTCGTCGTAGACATGACCCTGCTCGCGCAGCCGGTCCACGGCGGATTCGACCGCTCCCCCGCCATGGAGCTCCCGCTCGGAGAACCAGACGTCGAAGTGGACCCCGAAGCCCTCCAGCACGCTGCGGATCTCGGCCAGCTGCAGGGCGTACCCGGCCTCCCGTGCGACGGCGATGGCCTCCTCGCGGGGCAGGTCGAGCAACTCGGGATGGGCGTCGGTCACCTTCGCCGCGAGTTCGGTCACGTACTCACCGCGATACCCGCCCTCGGGAACCTCGGTGCCCGCCGCACGGGCCAGGATCGAGGCTCCGAACTTGTCCATCTGAGTGCCCGCGTCGTTGATGTAATACTCCGCAGTGACATCTGCGCCGGCGGCCCGCAGCAGTCGTGCCAGCGCATCGCCGAGCGCGGCCCACCGCGTGTGCCCGATGTGCAGCGGGCCAGTCGGGTTCGCCGAGACGAACTCCAGGTTGATGACCTCGCCCGCGAGCGCGGCGCCCCGTCCGAAGCCATGCCCGGCCTCCACGACCGCGCGGGCGAGCTCGCCCGCCGCCGCGGCGTCCAAGGTCACGTTGAGGAACCCGGGCCCCGCCACGGACACCTCGGCTATGCCTGAGGTCGCCTGCAGCCGCCGGGCGAGGTCCTCGGCAAGAGCACGCGGGTTCGTCCCCGCCTTCTTGGCCAGTTGCAGTGCCACATTGGTCGACCAGTCGCCATGCTCGCGCTGGCGCGGACGCTCGACATGGATCTCGGGGGGTATCGCACCGGGATCGATGGCCAGGGACTGATCGGCGACCGCGGCCAGCAGGGCAGCGCGGATCGCCTGGGAGAGTTCCTCGGGAGTCACTGATTCATGGTACTCGGCGGGCGTCGCTATTCTGGAGCGGGAGCAGTCAGGCCGTCCAGCACCGAGGAGAACGCCATGCGCGACGCCGCCAAGGGCGCTGGGCCACGCGAGGCACTGTCCACGCATGTCGCCGAGCAGTTGCGTGCCCGGATCGCCGACGGCACCTGGCCCGTGGGCTCCCGCATTCCCACCGAGCCGCAGCTGTGCGCTCTGCTCAATGCCGGCCGGAACACCGTCCGGGAGGCCGTCCAATCACTGGCCCATGCCGGGCTCCTCAGCAAGCGCCAGGGTTCGGGCACCTATGTGATCGCCGATGACGATCTCGCACTCGCACTGAGCCGCCAGGTGTCCCGATCGGTCCATCGCGAGGCGTTGGAGGTCCGGCGTGCCCTCGAAGTCGAGGCTGCACGGCTGGCCGCCGTGAGCCGGACCGACCGGCAGATGTAAGTGATCCACCTGCTCGCCGAGCGCCGGCATGCGGCATTCGCCTCGGGAGAGATCGAGGCCATGGTCACCGCGGACCTCTCCCTCCACCAGGCCATCGTGACGGCAGCGCACAACACCTTGCTGCTGTCCATGTACGAGAACCTGGTGGATGCCATCAGCTCGACCATCCGCACCAACGTCACTGAGACACCCGCCCGTCCGGGTGCCTCAGCACACGACCTCGAACATGACCACGATCCCCTGATCGAGGCACTCGCGGCCCGCGACCCGGAGGCCGCCATGTCGGCCATCGTGGACTCGTACAGCCTGTACCTGACCTCCGGTATCAGCGAAGGTGTGCAGTGACCCTTCGTCGGCTGGTAGTCTCAATCACCGTGCGGAGTGCGTGAGACATCGCGACCCGTACAGCGCGCCCGTAGCTCAGTGGATAGAGCATCTGCCTCCGGAGCAGAAGGTCGGGGGTTCGAATCCCTTCGGGCGCACTCCGTCACGCGCCGCGGCCCAGGTCTCATCTGGGCCGCGGCTCGCGCTTTTTCGACGACCACCCTGTCCGACGAACGCCAGCCCCCTATGACTCGACGAGCACGTATGACTCGACGAGCACGGCTGGCCTGCGCGTTCTTGCCCGCCCTGGCCCTGGCAGCGACCTCGCTGTCAGGAGAGGAAGGCGCCGAGCAGTCGACCGATGACCGTGGCTGTTCCGTCTCCACGGTCGTGAAGGTCGAGCGAGCGGACGGCAGCGATCGCTGGGAACCGCTCCGGGGCGATCCGGGACATGACGATCGAGCGCTGGGTGGGCTCGCGCGGCGGTGCCAGCGGGTGCTCGTCGAGCAGCTCGCCGATGACCAGGTGCCAGCACGCGCCGAACGCCGTCGCCGCCTCACGCGGCGCCAGCCCAGCGTCGAGGAAGTCCTGCAGGCAGGCGTTGCTGAAAGGTAGCGCGTTCTCCGCCACGACCTCGCCCCGGATGAGGATGTGCAGCACCCACACGTGCCGCGCCATGTAGTCGTGGGCGGCGACGAGCCTGTTCTGGAGCCGCTCGCAGGCCGTCCGTCCGGGGACCTCGACGGGAAGACCCGCGGCGATGTCCTCGAGGATCGCCAGCAACAGCGCTTCCCGGTCGACCACGTGCCGGTAGAGCGAGGCTGCGGCAGTGTCGAGCTCGGCGGCCACGTTGCGCATGCTCAGCGCGTCCAGGCCCACGCGCTCGACCAGACGTCGCCCTGCGGCGGCGATCGCTGCGACGCTGAGCTCGGGACGGCCGTCCCGAGCGCCTCCGTGCTGGGTGCGCGGCAGCGGGGTGACTGTGGACACCCCACCATCATCCCATCAGCGGCCGGGGTGCGCGCTCTATGCGTACACTGTTCGCATTCAGGTGCGAACAGTGTACGCAGAATGGAGAGAGACG
>JAATES010000094.1 GCA_015655615.1 Actinomycetales bacterium | reverse complement strand
TTCACGCCCCGCCCTCGAACTGGCGCAGGAGAGCCCGCAACGCCTGTGCCAGATCCGCTCGCTGCGCGGAGGGAACGGGGGCCAGCAGGCGTCGTTCGACGTCGAGCAGGTCGGCGAAGGCCGAGTCGACGCGACGCAGGCCCTCGGTGGTCGCGATGACCCGCACCCCGCGCCGGTCCGTGACGGAGGGCTCGCGGGTCACCAGTCCGCGCGCCGCCAGCCGGTCGATCCGGTTGGTCATGGTCCCGCTGGTGACGAGCGTCTGGGCGACCAGGGCGCCGGGCGAGAGGCCATAGGGTGACCCGGCACGTCGCAGAGCCGCCAGCACGTCGAACTCCCACGGCTCCAGGCCGTGCCGGTCGAAGGCGGTCCGGCGTTCCAGATCGAGTCGTTTTCCCAGCCTGGTCAGTCGCGACATGACCTGGAGCGGGCCGAGGTCGAGGTCGGGGCGTTCCCGGCGCCAAGCGGCGGCGATCTGGTCGACCTCGTCGCCGCCCTGCGGTGCGGGTGTGACTGCTGTCACAGGCCCCGGAGATCCGGACTCTGCCCGGCTTGGGCTGGCCTGCGCGGCTCCGAGCGGCTCCATGCCCCGAGGTTACTTGACGTCAAGATAGTTGGCGACTGGCTACGCGGCCCGGCCGCCCAGCGCGGTCCGCAGCCGCAACCGCCCGCCGGTGTGCAGGACGGCATTGCCGTAGATGCGGGCCGCCAGCCAGATGAGCAAGGGGATCACCGCGAGGTTGATGGCGAGTGCGATCAGCGCCTCGCCGGTGCCGGCGCCCCCCACCGCCACCCTGATCGGCATGACCAGCGGCGAGCAGAACGGCAGGTAGCTCATCCACACCATCAGCGGGTTGTTCGGGTCCCACGGACCGATGGACACCCCGATCGCGTACGGAATGACCATCAGCGTCATGATCGGCCCGGTGACCGAGCCGACATCCTCCTGGCGGGAGACCAGGGACGCGGCCGCGGCCAGGGCGATGGCGAACAATGTGAAGCCGACCAGGAACCACAGCACCGTCCAGCCGGCCGCTGCGCCGAGATCCAGGCTGGTGCCGTCCAGCAGCCCGAAACCGAGTGCGCTTCCCACGCTGGCAGCGACCACGGCCAGGACCTGGACCAGCCCGACCCCGCCGATGCCGGAGATCTTTCCGACGAGCAATTGCCAGGGGCGGACGGTCGCCAGGAGGACCTCGACCACCCGGCTGGTCTTCTCCTCGACCACACCCTGAGTGATGAGCTGACCGCAGGTCATCAGCGCCATGAACAGCAGGATCCCGGCCAGATACCCGGCGACGACCTGCCCGCCATCGACCTCTTCAGCGGGCTTCAGCCGGTCGACGTCGACGACCGCACCGGCGACGGCCGCGTTGACCGAGGCGGGATCGCCGCCGAGTGCCGTGATCTGCTCCCCGAGCACGCGCTGCCCTGCGAGTGAGGTCAGGATCGCGGAGAGCCGGGTGTCCAGGGCCTCATCGACGACCACCCGGTAGCCGTCATCGGTCGGGATCAGGAGGGCATCGAGGTCACCGTCGCGGACGGACCGCGTGCCGGCGTCCTCACTGACCTCTTCGGTGGTGACCTCCAGCCCGCTGGCCTTCGACAATGCTGCAAGCAGCGGGGCCGATGCCGCAGACTGCGGGGTGAGCCCGACGGAGACGTCGCTGGCCGTGGAACTGCGCTGCGCGAGATTCAGCACCAGCCCGCCGGCCACCACGATCACGACCAGGACCGTGGTGGTCCAGATGAACGACTTCGACAGCAGCCGGGCGCGGAGCTCCCGGCTGGCGATCAACCACACGGTCGAGCGTTCGCTGCGGGCGCTCACGAGGTTCCTCCCAGGGGTCCTGAGGGTGCGGGGGTATCGGGGCCCCCGGTCCGGGGGCGAGGGGTCGGCTCGCTGACCACGTGCCGGAAGAGCTCGGTCAGCGAGGGCCGGACCGGGCCGAACGCGCGGACCGGACCGTAGGCGAGGGCCGCAGCCAGCGCCTGCTGATCAGCACCGTCGATGCCAGTCTCCACCACGGTGCGGGGTCCGTCCTCGGAGACGACGCGAACCCCGGTCACAGAACCGGCCCACCCCGCAGGGGCCGCGTCACTGACCAGCTCCCAGCGGGGCACGGCAGTCGCGCGGAGTTCCTCGATCGTGCCGTCGGCCTCCATGCGACCGGCGCGCACGATGCCCACGCGGTCGCAGAGCCGCTCGACCAGGTCCAGCTGATGGGAGGAGAACAGCACCGGGACACCGCGGTCCGCCTGCTCGCGCAGGACCTCGCTCATCACGTCCACGGCGACCGGGTCCAGACCCGAGAACGGCTCATCGAGCACCAGGATGTCGGGCTGGTGGATCAGCGCGGCGGCGAGCTGCACGCGCTGCTGGTTGCCCAGAGACAGCCTCATCACCTCGTCCGTCTGGCGATCCGCGATGCCGAGCCGCTCGGTCCACCGCTCCATGGCGTCAGTGGCAGAGGACCTCGCGAGTCCATGCAGACGGGCCAGATAGACCAGTTGCTCACCCACCGTCATCCGGGGGTACAGGCCACGTTCCTCCGGCATGTAGCCGACGGTGCGCCGACTCACCAGATCGAGTGGCCGTCCCTGCCAGGACACCTGACCGCTGTCCGCTGACAACACGCCCAGGACGATGCGCATGGTCGTCGTCTTGCCCGCTCCGTTGGAGCCTACGAAGCCGAAGATCTCGCCGGATCCCACCTCGAAGCTCATGGAGTCCAATGCGGTGAATTCACCGAAGCGCTTGGTCAGCCGGTCGATGAAGAGGGAGCTCACGGCTCTCAGTTAACGGCCTGACGGCTGCCAGGGCAACCGGAACCGGCCGCGGATCATTCGCTTCCCGAGGCTGCGCCCGGTCGAATCGCCGTGCCTCTGGAGGTGACCTGCGGGTTCCGTTCCATGCCCGACAGGCCGTTCCATGCGAGGTTCACCAGATGCGCAGCCACCTCGGTCTTGTCCGGGCTGCGAGCATCCAGCCAGTGCTGTCCGGTGAGGGCGACCATGCCGACGAGCATCTGCGAGTAGATGGGGGCCGTGCGCGGGTTCAGGCGCCGACGACGGAACTGTTCGGCGAGCAGATGCTCCACCTGGGTGGCGACGTCGCCGATCAGGCTCGAGAAGGTCCCGGTGGCCTGCGCCACGGGGGAGTCCCGCACCAGGATGCGGAAGCCGTCCTCGTTCTCCTCGATGTAGGTCAGCAGCGCCAGGGCCGTGCGCTCGAGCAGCACCTTCGGGTGCCCTCCGGCCTCGAGCGGGCCACTGAGCGCACTGGTCAGTGCCTGGATCTCACGGTCGACGACGACGGCGTACATGCCTTCTTTCCCGCCGAAATGCTCGTAGACCACCGGCTTGGAGACGCTGGAGCGTGCCGCGATCTCCTCCACGCTGGTCCCCTCGAAACCCTTCTGCGCGAAGAGGCTCCGCGAGACGTCGAGAAGCTGTTCCCGGCGCTCCTTCGCGGTCATGCGCGCACGCGGCGGACGCTTCTGGGGGAGGGCCATGGCTTCATCTTGCCTGATTCTTTGGCAGACTTGTCCTAGCGCGTGTGCATGGCGTGCTCTGTGATCCGCCTTGGTGTAATGGCAGCACAAGGGTTTTTGGTGCCCTTGGTCCAGGTTCGAGTCCTGGGGGCGGAGCGCGATCGGGTCGAGGTCGAGCCGGGTGGAGGCTCGGCGGTAGACTTGCGCTGCACGTCGCCCGGTTGTCAGGGCGACGATCGACCTCCGCGGCACCGCCTTCGACAGGGCGGGGCCGCACTTGAGCCGACAGGAGTCTGCTGTGGCGCATGTCGCCCCTGCCGCTGTCATCGTCCTCGCCGCAGGTGAGGGTACCCGGATGATGTCGGATGTACCCAAGGTGCTACACCGTTTGGCAGGCCGCACACTCCTCGGCCACGCCCTGCATGCCGCGCAGGGGCTGTCCCCGGAACGGATCACCGTGGTGGTCCGGCATGCGAGGGAGAGCGTCGCAGCGCACGCACTGGAGATCGACCCGGCCATCCTGGTGGCGGACCAGGACGACGTGCCGGGCACCGGACGCGCCGTGCAGTGCGCCCTCAGTGTCATCGATGCGGCAGATCAGGCGCGCCGCGCGGTCAGCGACGGCGTCCCGCTCGGCGCCGAGGGCCAGGGACTGGGCGAGGGTGTGACCGGTCCGGTCGTCGTGATCGCGGGCGACGTCCCGCTGCTGGACTCCGGCACGCTCAGCGAGCTGCTCGCCGCCCATGTCGCCGACGGCAACGCCGTCACGGTGCTCACCACCCAGGTGCCCGACCCCACCGGCTATGGCCGCATCGTGCGCGACCAGGCCAGCGGTGAGGTCATCGCGGTGGTGGAGGATCGCGACGCCTCTGAGGACCAGCGCGCCATCACGGAGATCAACTCCTCGATCTACGTCTTCGACGCCGGCCTGCTGCGCGAGGCGTTGCGTGAGGTCACCACCCACAACGCTCAGGGCGAGATCTACCTGACCGACGTCCTCGCCATCGCGCATGGTCGCGGCCTGCCGGTGCGTGCGGTGCAGTCCGACGACCCGGTGATCGTCGAGGGGGTCAATGACCGGTATCAGCTGGCCGTGCTGGGTGCCGAGCTCAACCGCCGCCTGCTGATCGAGTGGATGCGACGCGGTGTGACCGTGGTCGACCCGACCTCGACCTGGGTGGACGTCGACGTCGAGCTGGCCAGGGACGTGACCCTGCTTCCGGGCGTGCAGCTGCTGGGTGCCACCTCGGTGGGCGCGGGTGCCACGGTCGGCCCCGACACCACGCTCACCGACGTGGAGGTCGGGTCACGGGCCCACGTCATCCGGACCCACGGCTCACTGGCTGTCATCGGCGAGGACGCGACGGTCGGGCCCTTCGCCTACCTGCGACCGGGCACGGACCTGGGCGCAGGCGGCAAGATCGGCACCTTCGTGGAGGTCAAGAACGGCAAGATCGGTGCCGGAACCAAGGTGCCCCACCTCAGCTATGTGGGTGACGCCACCATCGGCGAACGCACCAACATCGGCGCGGGAACGATCTTCGTCAACTACGACGGTGTCAACAAGCACCACACCACCGTGGGCGACGCCGCCCGGACGGGTGCCAACAACATCTTCATCGCACCGGTGAGCATCGGCGACGGTGCCTACACCGCCGGTGGCACCGTGGTGCGGTTCGACGTCCCTTCGGGTGCGCTCGCGGTCAGTGCAGGCCCGCAGCGGCTCATCGACGGGTGGGTCGAACGTCGCCGTCCCGGCACCGAGGCCGCGGCCGTGGCGCAGCAGCGTCGTCAGGAGTCCCACGAGTCCGGTGAGACCCTGGGGAGCCAGGCCAAGGCGGAGCAGGCACGGGCGGAGTCCCACGGCGCCCAGCGTGTACCGACTGCCCCAGTCGATATCTCTTCGGTGCACGGCTACCGCGTGCCCGAGCCACCGACCCCCTCGAACCCTGAAAGCGGGCTCACGTCATGACCGGATTGTTCTCCGACGGCAGCCATAAACGGCTCATGCTGATCTCGGGCAGAGCGCACCCGGAGCTCGCGGCCAACGTCTCACGCGAGCTGGGCACCGAGCTGACACCGCTGACGGCCTACGACTTCGCCAACGGCGAGATCTACACCAGGGTGGGGGAATCGGTACGCGGCGCGGACGTGTTCGTCCTGCAGTCGCACACCGCTCCCATCAATCAGTGGATCATGGAGCACCTGCTGATGGTGGACGCGCTGAAGCGGGCGTCGGCGAAGACCATCACCGTGGTGATCCCGTTCTACGGCTATGCCCGGCAGGACAAGAAGCACAAGGGGCGTGAGCCGATCTCCGCGCGGCTGGTCGCCGACCTGTTCCGGACGGCCGGCGCGCACCGCATCATGAGCGTCGACCTGCACACGGCGCAGATCCAGGGCTTCTTCGACGGACCGGTCGACCACCTGTGGGCCATGCCGCTGCTGACGGACTACGTGCGCACGCGAGTCGACATCACGAACGTGACCGTGGTCTCGCCGGACGCCGGGCGGATCCGGGTGGCCGAGCAATGGGCGGCACGACTGGGTGATGGCCCGCTGGCCTTTGTGCACAAGACCCGCGACATCAACGTCCCCAACCAGGCCGTGGCGAACCGGGTGGTGGGCGACGTGCAGGGACGCTCCTGCGTGCTGGTGGACGACCTCATCGACACCGGCGGCACCATCGTGGGTGCGGTGCGGGTGTTGCTGGAGGCAGGCGCCAAGGACGTCATCGTGGCCGCGACGCACGGCGTGCTGTCCGATCCGGCGCCGGGCCGGCTGCAGGACTCCGGTGCGCGGGAGGTCGTGGTCACCGACACCCTGCCCATCACGGCCGACAAGCGCTTCGGCAAGCTCACGGTGCTATCCATCGCCCCCGTGATCGTCCGGGTGATCCGTGAAGTCTTCGACGACGGCTCGGTGACGAGCCAG
>JAATES010000327.1 GCA_015655615.1 Actinomycetales bacterium | reverse complement strand
GTCACCGGGCAGTTCGGGGCTCACGGAGGCGTCGGGGCCGGGGCTCGCGGGGTGTTCGATGGCAGACATGCCCCCATTCTCCCAGGTATCAGGCACTCCGGTGTGCCAGAGGGGTCGCAGCGGGCTCCCCCGGAACTCATCGAGGGCCGCTGGCATCTCGCATCGGCGGGATTCCGGCCCGGGCCGAGGCCGCCACGACCAGCTCGGCCAACGTCGCACGCAGGGTCTCGTTCGCGGCAGCGAGTGCCGCTTTCCCGGTCACGCCAGGTGAGCGCTGCACCGTGAACCCGGGTCCGAATTCGACCACGCACCGGCGGCGGAATCCGGGGAGGTGTCCCACCGACTCCCCCGGCCGCCGCGTGCCCAGAATCGCTGCAGGTACCACCACGGCCCCGGTGTTGAGGGCCAGCCAGGCTGCACCGCCGTGGGCGTCGGCGACGTCGCCGTCACCACGACTCCCCTCCGGGAAGATGCCCAGTGCACCACCGCGCTGCAGCACCGCCCGGGCGGTGGCGAGTGCCTGCCGGCCGCTGTCCCTGTCGACGGGGATCTGCCCTGCCGTGCGCAGGAACACCCCGAGGGCACCACGGAACATCTCTTCCTTGATCAGGATGTGCAACCGCCGTGGGGCGACCCCCATCAGGAGGGGTCCGTCGATGACACTCGTATGGTTGCCCGCGATGATCACCGGTCCGCTGGCCGGCACCTGCTCAGCACCGATCACGCGTGTCGACCAGATCACCTGTGCCAGGAACCTGCCCGCATGACGTGACCACCGCGGTCCCGCAGTCCCGGGGGCAGTGGGACCCGGTCTCGTCACTGGTCGGTCACTGCGCGCCGTCGGGCATGATCGTCCACGATGCGCAGCGCAGCCTGCACAGTCTGGTCGAAGTCCAGCTCGGATGAGTCGAGGGTGACCACGCCATCGGCGGCCACAGTGAACTGGGTCACCGTGGAGTCGTCGGCGTCGCGGCGCACCACCTGGTCCCGGGTGGCGGCCAGAGCGGCGGCGTCCGCCGTGCCATGGACCTCCAGCGACCTGCGGGCAAGGCGTGATTCCTCCGAGGCGGTCAGCAGGATCCGCACGTCGGCATCCGGTGCGACGACGGTGGTGATGTCCCGGCCTTCCGCGACCACGCCGCGGCCACCGCTGAAGCCGCCCAGGGTACGTTCGCCGTCGATGATCTCGCGCTGGCGGCGGCGCAGCTCTGCTCGGACCTCCAGATTGGTCGCGACGGAGCTCACCCGGGCGGACACCTCCGTCGACCGGATCTCCGCTGCCACGTCCCGGTCCCCCAGCGCGATCGACGGATCGACGGGGTCGAGGCGCATGGACAGCGGCATCCGGCGCACGGCCTCAGCGACGGCCGCGCCATCCTCGGTGGTGACGCCCTGCTCGGTGACCCAGACCGTCGCGGCCCGGTACATGGCGCCGGTGTCGAGATAGGCCAGGGACAACGAGCGCGCCACCGCCTTCGAGACGCTGGATTTGCCCGAGCCGGACGGCCCGTCGATGGCGATCACCAGCGGGGAGCGCAGACGGGTGTCGGTCGCAGAATCAGTCACGGTAGGAAGTCCTCACTGGGCGATGTCCCGGCGAAGGACCGTCGCGCCGTGCAGATAGATATGGCGGATATCGGAACGCGGCGTGGTGGTGTGGGCGTGGGCCATCAGCCGGACCACTCGTGGCAGCGCATGCGGCACCGAGATCTCGACGGCGCACATCAGCGGCACATCTCCGAGTCCCATCTCGCGGGCGGCGGCAGCGGGGAAGTCGCTGACCAGGTCCGGCGTCGCGGTGAAGAGGATCGAGATGAGGTCGTCGGTACTGAGAGCATTGGCGTCCAGCACTGCCGCCACCAGTTCTCGCGTGCGGGCGAACAGGTGCTCGCGCTCGTCCGAGTCGACCTGAGTCGCCCCTCGGATGGCCCGGACGGCGAGCTGTGTCGTCACCCCGGTCACAGTCCCACCAGGCTCATCAGAGTGCCCAGCTCGGTCTTGCCCAGCACACGGGTGCTGCCGGGGCGCAGGGTGCCCAGTTTGATCGGGCCCACCTGGGTGCGCACCAGCCGGGTCACCGGGAATCCGACCTGGTCGAACAGCCGGCGTACGATCCGGTTACGTCCTTCATGCAGCTGCACTTCCACCATGGTCTCGGTCGGTGACGTGTCCACGATCTTCACGGTGTCGACTGAGGCGGGACCGTCGTCCAGCTCCACTCCGTCCACCAGCGCACGGCCTGCCGCAGGCGTGAACCGGCCCTGGACCTCGACCAGGTACACCTTGGTGACGTGGTAACGAGGGTGCGACAGCCGGTGGGCGAGCTCGCCATCGTTGGTGAACAGCAGCAGTCCTTCCGACTCGGCGTCCAGCCGGCCGATGTGGAACAGGCGCTCGCCCCGGTTGTAGACGAACTCCGCGATGGTCTGGCGCCCCTCGGGATCGTTCATCGTGGAGACCACGCCCACGGGCTTGTTGAGCGCGACGGTGATCCGGTCGGTGTCCATGCGCACGCGTGTGCCGTCGACCTGGATCACGGACTTCTCCGGATCCACCCGCACACCCAGCTCGCGCACGATGATCCCGTCGACCTCGACCCGGCCTTCAGCGATCAGCTCTTCGCAGGCTCGGCGGCTGCCGATCCCGGCCGCAGCCATCACCTTCTGCAGTCGCACGCCGTCGGCGACGTGCACGTCACGCTCCGGCTTCGCGCCTGCGTGGCTACGCCGGCCGGCATTGTCCTCCCGGCGCTGCTGGGCATCAGTGCCGGCGGGATGGTGGGCAGGACGCTTGCGCCCACCACGTGTGGTGCTCATGAGATCTCCTTCGTCTCGACACCGAGGGCTTCGATGTCGGGTAGATGTGGCGCCAGGGCGGGCAGCTCGTCGAGCGAGCCGAGGCCCATGCGCTCTAGAAAGTATCCCGTAGTTCCGTACAGAAGTGCACCGCTGGCCGGATCGGCGCCGACTTCGGCCACCAGACCTCGCGCGCTGAGCGTGCGGACGACGCCGTCGACGTTCACGCCTCGCACCGCAGAAATCTGGCCGCGGGTCACCGGCTGCCGGTAGGCGACGATGGCCAGGGTCTCCAGCGCAGCCTGGGTCAGTCGCGCGGTCTGGCCATCCAGCACGAACCGGCCCACCAGGTCTGCGAACGGCTCGGCAGAGTAGATGCGCCAGCCCTGGGCGACCTCTCGGAGCGCGAATCCCCGCGGTCGCATGCCTGCTCGACCTCGGTACTCGGCAGCGAGGTCGTGGAGCACCCGGACGACCTCCGGCTCTGGCCGACCGAGCGCTGTCGCGAGCCGCGGGGTTGCCACGGGCTCGTCGACCACCATCAGGATCGCCTCGATCGCCGCAGGCAGCCCACCCGGAAGCGCCTCAACCGGCGTGGCCTCATGCTGCGGCGAGTCAGCGGGCGGTGTCTCAGCCTCCGCGCCGGTCATCGTTCTTCCTCCTCATCGCTCGACTGCGTCCCGCCGTCGAAGTCGCTGTGGGTCAGGACCGCAGGCGGCAACCCGGGACGGTCGTCACGTGGCCCGGTCCACCGTACCGACAAATCCGCCCACGGTGCCTGCTGGTCGAAGCTGATCCACGCATCCCGATAGAGCTCCAGCAGGGCGAGAAACCGCGCGACGATCATCACCGTGGTGCCGGCGTCCGAGACCAGCGACCGGAAGCTGCGCGGACTGTGCTGGCGCAGACGATCCACCAGCACCGCTGCCTGCTCGGCTACGCTCACGGCGGGACTGTGCAGATGGCTCAGGTCGATCCGCTCAGGTGCGGGCTTGCCCGCCAACGCTGCGGTGGCCAGCGCGGCGAACTCGGCGGTGCCGAGCGTCCACACGAGATCCGGCAGCATCGCCGCGATGGAGGGCTCCAGGCTCACTGCCCGCGGGAACCAGCGGCTCTCGGCCCGCAGCCGGGTCTGCACCTGCGCGGCGATCTGTTTGTACGCACGGTATTGCAGCAGTCGCGCGAAGAGCAGATCCCTCGCCTCGAGCAGTTCGAGGTCCTCTGGGTCCTCTTCTCCGGTGGCGGGAAGGAGCCGGGCGGCTTTGAGGTCGAGCAGGGTTGCGGCGATCACCAGGAACTCACTGGCTGCATCCAGGGTCCAGTCGTCAGCCGTGCGGATCATCGCCACGAACTCGTCGGTGACCTGGGCGAGTGCCACTTCGGTGATGTCGAGCTGATGCTTGGCGATCAAGGAGAGCAGCAGATCGAAGGGGCCGGAGAAGTGACCGAGCCGGACCGTGAAGACCGCCGCGGAGTCCGGGCGGTCCGCCGTGTCTGCGTCCGCAGTATCGCGGGACAGCTCAGGCGGCGTCGC
>JAATES010000081.1 GCA_015655615.1 Actinomycetales bacterium | reverse complement strand
CGGACGAGTCGGGCCTGGAGCTCGACCTCGGTGCGGTCACCGATCAGGCCAACGGGACGCAGTACCGCATCGGCATCGCCTCTGGCGATTCGATCACCTATTCCGGAGCGGGCACCCTGACGGTGGTGCCCGTTGCGGGCCCGACGATCACGCGACAGCCGGAGAGCCGGGACGTCGGTGACCACGACGACGTCACCGTCTCGGCGGAAGCCACCGGTTCCGTGCTGCGGTACCAATGGCAGGAGAAGCTGAGTCAGACCTCGGACGAGTGGCGTGACATCGTGGGCGCCACCGGTACCTCATACAGCTACATCAGTGCGTTGGCACAGCCCTGGCGCTCGTTCCGGGTCCGGATCACCAACGGCGTGGACGCCCCGGTGAACTCTGAGGCGGCAGTCGTCAGGGTGGGCGTCGAGGCCCCGGTCATCACGACGCATCCGGGAGACGTCGAGGCGCTGGTCACTTCGGCTGACAAATACACGCTGACGGCCGCGGCCTCGGGGTCCCCCGAGCCCAACTGGATCTGGCAGCGGAGCGACGATGCCGGTTTGACCTGGGTGGCGGTCACCGAGCCCTCAGCAGCATCGAAGAGCTCGTCGTTCTCGGTGAACACCCGATCTGCTTGCTTCACCGTGGGAGACGCCGGAGCACAGTATCGGGCGGTCGCGGACAACGGCTCGGGTGAGCCTGCGTACAGCAATGCCGCTACACTGACCATCCATGGGGTCTCCGGCAAGACCGTCAGCGTCGTCCAGGACACTGCGGCCAGCAAGGTCCAGGTCACCATCGCCGGCTATCCGGTGGATAAGACCGTGAGCGGACTTCTGCAGGTCTCCCTGGTCAAGGTGGGGGACTGGACCCCGGGCGTGGCTCTCGACAGCTCCCAGGCGATCGCCTCGACCACCTACAGCCTCTCGAACCTGGCAGCCTACGGAGGCACCCGCGCCTTCACCTTCTCAGGTCTCCCGGAACTGGACCCGGCGGTCGAGTACGAGGTCGTCACGTTCCGCACCACCTCCCTCGCCGACGAGGCATATCAGGGCCGGAAGTCCCTGTCCGCCCGTACCCCGGCGATCACCGCGCAGCCCACCAGCACGCGAGTGCTCGACGGCACTCAGGCGACCTTCCAGGTGGCCTCGACAGATCAGGATCTGGCCACGACCACCTACCAGTGGCAGCGGTGGCTGGCAGCGGACCCATGGTGGGAGGACGTCGCCGGTGCGACAGAGCCCACGCTGTCGGTCGAGGCGGCCCTCGCAGACGATGGGGCGGTCTACCGGGTCGTGGTCAGCGGATCAGGTGGCGCGGTGGAGAGCAGACGCGCGGCGCTCAGCGTCGACGACTGGCTGCCGCTCACGGTGACCGACCCTGCAGCGGCGACGGTCGCGGTCGGCGCCTCGGCGACGTTCCGGGTGACAGCCGGAGGGACGTCCCCGCAGATCCAATGGGAGACCGCCGCACGGGGCAGCTCGAGCTGGAGGGCTGTGGCCGGAGCCACGGAAGGCACGCTGGTGGTTCCTTCGCTGACGTTCGCCAGCAATGGAGCCAGATACCGGGCCGTCGTGTCGAATGCGCGAGGCTCGGTCACCTCGACAGAGGCTGTGCTCACGGTCGCGAAGAACAAGCCGACGGCCACCCTCAGCGGTGCGCCCGCCAAGGCTGTCTATGGCTCGACGGTGAAGCTGGTCGCGGCCTCGAATGCGACGGGCGCGTCGGTGACGTTCCTGGTCGATGGGCGTAAGGCCGGTGTCGCAACGGTCACCTCGGGCAAGGCGGCACTGGTCGTTGCTGGTCTCAAGCCGGGCACCCACGCGGTCACCGCACAGGTGGCGGAGACGGCCTCCACCTCTGCCGCCTCGGCTCGGGCCACCGTGACGGTGCGCAAGGCGAAGGCCTCGTCAGTGAAGGTCACGGCCAAGAAGAAGCGCATCGCCGCGGGCAAGCGGGCCAAGGTCGTGGTGTCCGTGCCCCGGCTCGACAATGGTCAGTACTACACGGGGACGGTCGCCATCGTGAGTCGCGGAAAGGTGGTGAAGACGGCGACCATCCGCGCCGGAAAGAAGGGCAAGGTCACGGTGAAGCTGCCTCGCGCGACCAAGAAGCTCTCGGTGAAAGCCCGCATCGGATCGTCGACAGTCTCAACCAAGACGTCGAAGTCCGTGACCATCAAGGTGGTGAAGAAGGGCAGCTGACGCCGCCGGGACGACGCTGGGGCTCGTGAGGCCTGCATCACCGGGTCTGCCGGGTGGGGACAGCCCACCCGGCAGACCACGCCCGGATCATTCGGGCAACCGGTAGTACCGCGTGCCTTCCGCCTCGACACGGACGGCCAATCCGTCGCTGCACAGGCCGAGCAGGCAGCGGTCCACCTGTCCGGCCGGTGCCTCGATGCGGGCGATGAGCTGCCCGTGGGAGAACGTTCCCTCGCTGCGCAGCAAGGCCATCACGGCACCCCGGGTCTGGCGGTCGGTGCCATGCCAGGCCTGCCGTCGCCGCAGGTGGGAGTGCTCATCAGGCGGCAGCCCTGCTCTGTTCCATGCGCAGAGCCGGACGACCGGGCAATCCTGGCACTGCGGGCTGCGGGCGGTGCAGACGAGCGCGCCGAGCTCCATGGACGCTGCTGCCCAGACTGCTGCGTCCTCGGGGTCGGCGGGGACGAGTGCGTCTGCACGGTCCCGTTCGACCCTGCTGAGGTGCGGCGGGGGGAGGGCCATTCCGTCGAAGACCCGTGCCAGCACACGCCGGACATTCGTGTCCAACACGGTCGCACGGCGGTGAAAGGCAAAGGAGAGGACCGCTGCTGCGGTGTATGTGCCGATGCCCGGCAGAGCGAGGAGCGACTCTTCGTCCGCGGGGACAGCCCCCTCATGCTCCGCGACGAGTGCGCGTGCGCACTCCTGCAGGCGCAGTGCCCGTCGCGGGTATCCCAGGCGGCCCCAGGCCCGCAGCACGTCTGCGGTCGGGGCCTCGGCCAGTGCCGCCGGATCAGGCCAGCGGTCCATCCACTCCAGCCACCGCGGCAGCACCCGGACGACCGGGGTCTGCTGCAGCATGATCTCGCTGACCAGCACGCCCCAAGGTGAGCAGCCCGGTTCGCGCCACGGCAGCTCACGCCGGTGCTGAGCGAACCACTCGCCTACGAGGTAGCGGACAGCCGCGGCGTGTCCCGCAGGGGCGGAGCTCGCTGCGAGGGTGGTCGGCATCCCTCCATTGTGCCGTCCGGCGGTGGTCTCGTGATGCGGGGTCTGCGGCGTGCCCACCCCGGCAGGACCACCTCTTCCGCGTAGCGTGGGAGGGAAAGGACGTGTCAGGCGACCCCCGTGGAGGGATGAATGCGTAACGAGCCGATCTACCGCAGACGGCGCCTCGCAGCACTGGCCATCCTCGTGGTGCTCGTGGTGCTGGTCGTCTGGGCGGTCTCGGCGATCGCGGGCCGAGGTGATCCGTCCCCGCAGGCCAGGCCGAGCAGTACGGAGGCAGGCGAGCCGGTGGAAGGCGGGGCGTCCGATGTGACCCCGTCGGGTGACACCGCTTCGGGCAGCCCCTCGGCAGGAGGCCAGGGCTCGCCGACGTCCACTGGGGATACTCCGGCATGTGCCGCAGACGCCCTGTCCGTGACGATCGCCACGCCGAGCACGACCGTGAGCGTGGGCTCCACCGTGAAGTTCGCCGTGTCCATCACCTCGGCCAGCGAGCAGGCGTGCCTGGTCGATGGCTCCGATGCCTCACGGGTGGTGACCATCACCTCGGGCAAGGAGCGCATCTGGTCGAGCGCTGACTGTGCCAAGGCCGAGCCTCGCAGCCTGCTGATGGCCAAGGGCGACACCGATGCCAAGACCGTGAGCTGGAAGACGGTGCGCTCAGAGCCGGGTTGCGACGAGGACCAGCCCGACCTGCGACCGGGGACCTACAAGGCTCAGGTGACGCTGGGCGACGTCAGCAGCGAGACGCTAGTGCTGGTGCTCGAGTAGCGCCGTGCCGGGTGCGCGGTCAGACGTAGCGCTCGAGGATGCTGGACTCGGCGAGTCTAGAGAGGCCCTCGCGCACCGCGCGGGCTCGCTGCTCGCCCACACCGTCAACTGTCATGAGATCGTCGATCGATGCGGAGAGCAGTTTCTGCAAACCGCCGAAGTGGAGCACCAGGCGGTCGATGATCGCCGGGGGGAGTCGTGGGACCCGGGACAGCAGCCGGTAGCCATGGGGAGCGACCGCCGCATCCAACGCCTCGCCGCCGCCGGGCAGGTCGAGGGCCCGACCGATCAGGGTGAGGTCCAGCAACTGGCCGGAGTCGAGGTCTCCCAGGTGTGAGAGCACGTCGGAGACGGAATGGTCACGGTGTGCGAATTCGACGTAGTCGCGGATCACAGCCTCCCGATCCGCACCGACTCCACCGATGAGCTCGTCCAGCTGGAGCGCCAGCAGGCGCCCGTCGATCCCGAGCTCGATGACGTAGCCAGCGATCTCGTCCGAGATCCGCCCGACCATCTCCAGCCTCTGGACGACGGCGCAGACGTCCCGGACGGTGACCAGGTCCTCGATCTCCAACGCCGACAGGGTGCCGGCCACCTCATCGAGCCGTGCACGGTAGCGTTCCAGAGTCGCGAGCGCCTGATTGGCGCGGGACAGGATCGTGTCGGTGTCTTCGAGGACGTAACGCGTGTGCCCGACGTACAGGGCGACGATCCGCATGGACTGGCTCACCGAGATGACCGGGAACCCGGTCTGCTTGGCCACGCGCTCGGCGGTCCGGTGTCGCGTGCCCGACTCACTGGTCTCGATGCCGGGGTCGGGGAGGAGCTGGACGGCTGCGCGCACGATCCTGCTCAGATTGCGGTCGACGACGACCGCACCGTCCATCTTGCAGAGTTCGCGCAGCCTGGTTGCCGAGAACGGCACGTCGAGCACGAACCCGCCGGTGCTGATCCCCTCGACGGTGGCGTCCAGTCCCAATACGATCAGTGCTCCGGTGCGACCACGCAGAATACGTTCGAGGCCATCGCGGAGCTCGGTGCCGGGAGCTACCGCGGCAAGGGTCTCCAGTAACAGCTCATCGGGGTGCTCAACTGAGGTGGCCACGCTCGAAGTCTACTGTGAAACCGCGGCTGGGAGCGCGCTCACAACGGCTTGTGACAGGGTGTCAGCCTCCTGCACTCGCATGTGCTCGGGAACGACGATGCCGCCGTCGCTCAGGCTGCCCGTGGGAACGATGGCTCGGGTGAAGCCGAGCCGTGCCGCCTCACTGAGCCGCCTTCCGAGTCCGGTGACCGGGCGGAGGTCACCAGAGAGGCCGACTTCGCCGAAGGCGGTGAGGCTTTCGAGCAGCGGCCGGTCCGCCAGGGCGCTCGCGGTGGCCAGGGCGATGGCGAGGTCAGCCGCAGGTTCACCCACTCGGGCGCCCCCCACGGTGGAGACGTAGACGTCGGACCGCCCCAGCGGCAGCCCGAGTCTTCGCTCGCTGACGGCGAGGATCATGGCGAGCCGAGACGAGTCCACCCCGCTGGTGGTCCGGCGCGGGTTGCCCTGGCTGGAGTCGACGGTGAGGGCCTGCACCTCTGCGGTCAAGGGGCGATGACCGTCGAGCGTCACTGTGACGCAGGTCCCGGCCACCTGCCCGGCAGTGCGCGTGAGGAACAGCCCGCTCGGGTCGGTCAGTCCGACGATCCCGGACTCGGTGAGCTGGAAGCACCCGACCTCGTCGGTGGCACCATAACGGTTCTTGACGGCCCGGACCATGCGGAGCTGTGCGTGGCGGTCGCCCTCGAACTGACACACCACGTCGACCAGGTGCTCGAGGGTGCGCGGTCCAGCGACCGAGCCGTCTTTGGTGACGTGCCCGACCAGCAGCACGGGGAGGTCTCGCGCCTTGGCCACGGCGATGAGCGCCGCCGCAACCTCCTTGACCTGGGCGACTCCTCCGGCGGAACCTTCGACGCTGGTCGAGGCGAGGGTCTGCACGGAGTCGATGACCAGCAGGTCCGGTGCCGACTGCGCGATGTGCCCCAGCACCGTTCCGAGGTCGTTCTGCGCTGCCAGGAGCAATCGGGAGTGCATCGCGCCGATGCGTTCGGCTCGCAGCCGGACCTGCCCGGCCGATTCCTCGCCGGTGATGTACAGCACCGTCTGCCCCAGCGCAGCTGCCCGGCCTGCGACATCGAGGAGCAGGGTGGACTTGCCGATTCCGGGCTCGCCAGCGAGGAGGACGACCGCTCCGGGCACCAGCCCGCCGCCGAGCACCCGATCGAATTCGGACACCCCGGTGGGGGTGGACCGGGCCACCGAGATCTCGACGGCGTCGATGGGCAGCGCGGGACCGGCGGCGGGGGCCACCGTTGCTGTGCGCGGTCCCGCCGTCGCCAGCACCTCGGTGACCGTTCCCCATTGCTGGCACTCATGACAGCGGCCGACCCACTTGGTGGTCGCCCAGCCACACTCCGTACACCGGAAATCCGGTCGCGCCTTCTTGGCGGCGGACGGTCGAATCGCTGAGGAAGCGGTCATGTCGTCACTGTAATGGGAGCCCAGGACATGACGGCACGGGCGCCGGAGGGGCCAGGCGCCGTTCCCGGCCGTGTCGTGACTGGATCGCCGCAACGAGGGCATCCCCGGGCGGTAGTGTCGTGCTCGATCGACCTCCGGCCGCCTCGTCCGAGGCGCCGGGTGAACTCGGCCCGCAGCGAGCGCGGTCCCTCAGGTAGTGGAGCTGCACGATGAACGACCGACTGGTGTTCCCGCCTGTCCGCGGTCCACGCGACGAGGGCTCGGCTGCGCCGGGCGATCCCGTGACCGCCGGTGACGCGACGCCTACGCCAGAAGCCCCCGCAGGGCTCGCAGGTTCCGGGGATGGTTCGGCGCCGGAGCCGGGCTTCAAGGCGCTGCTGCGGACATCGTCGATACCGGCACGGTCCTCGGAGGAGGCGGAGCCCGCTGCACCGGAGCCCGCTGCGCCGGAGCCCGCGGCACCGGAGCCCGCGGACGACTCGGAGCCTGCCCCCGCTGCGCAGGAGGGCGACGCGGAGTCTGGCCATGACGCCACGGCGGGCGGGCTCGGCGGCTTGCTGCGCCGGGTGCCATGGTGGGGCTGGGTCCT
>JAATES010000222.1 GCA_015655615.1 Actinomycetales bacterium | reverse complement strand
CGCCCCTCGTTCCCGCGCTGCGGCTCGGACCCGTCGTAGCGCGGCTCGTCCCACCTCGTCGGGAGGCGTGATCGGCGGGCTCTCCCTCTCCCGCTTCGCCGCTGCGGAGCGACTGGCGGAGCCGGCCGCCGACGGACGACCCCCGTCCGAGGGATCAAAGGACACGCGTCACCTCACCAGCCATGACATCGAATCTCGCCCCTGCCAGCTCCTCGGGGACATCTTGTGCCACAGCCGCCGTGATCAGCACTTGTTTGACCGTCGCGACCCGTTCGACCAGCTTCTCGCGACGGCTCACGTCGAGCTCAGCGAAGACGTCATCCAGGACCATCACAGGCTCGGCATCCTGACCCCAGGGCAGCCAGCCGGATGGCTCATTCGCGTCCGGGCCCGGCAGTCCCTCGGACTGGGTCAAGAGGTCATAGGACGCGAGCCGCAGCGCGAGGGCGAGTGACCACGACTCCCCGTGGCTCGCATAGCCCTTGGCAGGCAATCCGCCAATGGAGAGCAGGACGTCGTCACGGTGAGGTCCCACCAGGTTGACTCCCCTGTCCAGCTCCTTGCCGCGAAGACGTGACATGACCTCGAGCAGCTGCGCTTCTATGAGACTCGCAGGGACCTCCTGAGACGCACCGATGGACACATCCTCAGCGAGATAGGCGTCCAGCGAGCACCGGTACTCGAGACTTGCCGGGCCCTGACCGGAGCTGACGTGCTCATAGGCTTGCTCGACCAGCGGTGTCAGATCCCGAACCAGGCGATGGCGGAGTTCGACGATGGCCCCACCGAGGTGGGCCAGTTTCGCATCCCAGACGTCCAGGGTCCTCAAGTCGCTGCTCTCAGCATTTCCCCGCCGGTGCATACCCGCTGATTTCAGCAGTGCACCCCGTTGCCGTAACACACGATCATATTCGTTCAGCACTCCTCTGAAACGGGGAACGAGCTGAACGGACAGAACGTCGAGGAAGGCGCGCCGCGCGTCGGGATCCCCTTTCACCAGGACCAGGTCCTCGGGCGCGAAGACCACCACATGCAGCAGACCGAGGACGTCGCGAGCCCGCGTCGGAGAGGAGCGGTTGAGTCGCACCCGGTTGCTCTTGCCGGGGACGATCTCGAGTTCAACCGTACTGGCCCGCTCCCCGCGCACGATCCGGGTCTGGATCAGCGCGCGGCTCGTACCTGCACGAACCAGCGCCGAGTCGCCGGACACCCGGTGGCTTCCCAGCGTCGCGACATAACCCAGCGCCTCGACGAGATTGGTCTTCCCCTGCCCGTTGGGACCGACCAGAGCGTTGACTCCCGGTTCGAACTCCACGCTGACCTGCGAATATGACCTGAAGTCGACCAACGAGAGGTGGGAGACGAACATGAGATGTGCCGACGACGCAGTGGAGCGGTCAGCTGGTGAAACGAATCGGGACCAGCAGATACCGGTAGTACGACAACGGTTCACCGTCCACGGCGTGCTGCCCCTGGAACACCACCGGCTTGTTGGGGTGGGTGAATCCCAGGCGCGTGAACTCGGTACCGAGCGCCGAGAGTCCGTCGAGCAGGAAGTGGGGGTTGAACGCCACCGAGATGTCCTCACCCTCCAGTGTCGCCTCCAGTGCCTCCGACGCCTGTGCGTCATCGCCCTGACCGGCGTCGAGGATGACCTGCCCCTCGCTGAACGAGAGCCGGATCGGAGTGTTGCGATCCGCCACCAGGGCAACCCGCTTCGTGGCTTCGATGAGGGCCTGAGTCGTGATGACCGCCTGGATCGGAGTCGACTCAGGGAAGAGCCGGCGCACGTGGGGGTAGTCACCCGCATCAAGCTGCGAGGTGGTCAGCCGGCCACCCGCCCGGAAGCCGATGCGATCGAGCCCGCCGCCCACCTGCAGACCGATCTCCACATCGCCGCCGCCACCGAGGGACTTCGCAGCCTCGGACAGCGTCCGGGCGCGCAGCAAAGCGGCGGTCGACATCTATGCAGAGACGGGCTTCCATGGAAGTTCGCGTAATGCCAGCCGGTATCGGTCAGTGGCGAGCATGGTCAGTTTGTCGTCCTCGACCTCGATCCGAACCGCTGTCAGCAATGGCAGCGTGTCGTCCTTGCTCGCGGCTACAGTCACCTGTGCCACGGCGTGAGTCAATTCCTCGCCATCGATGCTGCCGACGATCTCAGGCATATCTGGGAGGTTCGGGTATTCCTCGACGGGCATCGTCAGCAACGTGAAACGGCTTGCTCCGCAGACCACAGTCGCCTTGGAGCCTTCGGTGGTGATCTCCACCGGCTTGTTCGGCAGCGCACGTGAGATGTCCGCGAGCAGCTTGCCCGACACCAGGATCGATCCCGGTTCGATGATCTCTGCGGGGACGTGCGACCGCGCCGAGACTTCATAGTCGAAACTGGAGAGTCCCACGCTTCCGTCGTCACCGGACTGGATGAGGACTCCCGCCAGCACGGGCGCCGGCGGACGCGCTGGAAGCGTGCGGGCAGTCCAGGTCACGGCCTCAGCCAGGACATCACGGTCAACCCGGAACTTCATCGCTCACCCCACATGGTGTCGTCGGACATATCTCGCGTCAACACTACGCGAGTCCGCAGGTTGCTGGCGAGACTCGTCGCGGGACGTCGGCCCCCAAGCCCCATGACGGTGTGTGGACAACCATGAGTGAGAGAGGTCGTCGTAGTCATAGCGGTTGTGCACACTGTGGAAATCACGAGTCTTCGCAGATGGGACTTGTTTCTTGCCTGTGGGGCACACGGTGGGCGGACCGAGGTGCAACCTAGCGTCGTTGTGGAGGATGACAGCTGGCGGCGCGATCGTCCCCGGATCGAGTGTTGTTATACACAACAAGCACGTCACGGTCCACCTATGTCCACAGGACTGTCCACAGTTGGGGATTCATCCCATCCAAGGCTCGACCTCGGCAAGACGGTCATGCCACGGCTCGCGCAGTCAGGCGCGGTGCTGTTGCTTGATGCGAGCGGTCAGTTCGGTGACCTGGTTATACGTGGAACGACGTTCCGCCATCTGCTCGGCGATCTTCCGGTTGGCATGCATGACCGTGGTGTGGTCCCGCCCTCCAAACTGCTGTCCGATCTTGGGGAGAGACAGGTCGGTCAGCTCGCGACACAGATACATGGCGATCTGCCGGGCAGTCACCAAGGTCCGGGAACGTGAACTCCCGCAGAGATCATCGATCGTGAGCGTGAAGTAGGCGGCGGTCTGCGCGATGATCGTGCTGGCGGTGATCTGCGCAGCGGCGTCATCGGTGATGAGGTCCTTCAGCACGATCTCGGCCAGGGCCAGGTCGACCTGCTGACGGTTCAGGTTGGCGAAGGCGGTCACCCGGATGAGGGCGCCCTCGAGCTCGCGGATGTTCGAGGAGATCTTCGATGCGATGTAGGAGAGCACGTCGTCTGGAGCTGCAAGGCGTTCAGTGTTCGCCTTCTTCCGCAGAATGGCGATCCGGGTCTCGAGGTCGGGAGGCTGCACGTCGGTGAGCAGACCCCATTCGAACCGTGACCTGAGTCGGTCCTCGAATCCGTTGAGCAGCTTGGGAGGAAGATCCGAGGTGATGACGACCTGCTTGTTCGCGTTGTGCAAGGTGTTGAAGGTATGGAAGAACTCCTCCATCGTCTGTTCCTTGCCCTGCAGGAACTGGATGTCATCGATCAGGAGGAAGTCGACGTCACGATACCGACGTTGGAAAGCACCGGCCTTGCCCTCAGAGATCGAGTTGATGAAGTCGTTCGTGAACTCCTCGGAGTTCACGTAGCGGACGCGGACTCCTGGGTACAGGCTGGCCGCATAGTGACCGATGGCATGCAGCAGGTGGGTCTTTCCGAGGCCGGAGTCTCCGTAGATGAAGAGGGGGTTGTAGGCACGGGCAGGCGACTCCGCGACGGCTACTGCGGCCGCGTGTGCGAAGCGGTTGGAGGCACCGATCACGAAGGACTCGAACAGGTATTTCGGGTTGAGCCGGGCGGTGTCCGCAGCACTGGGACGTGAGGTGGAAGGACCGCCCACGGTGAAGGAGCCATGTGCACGGTCGTCGGTTCCGGCGTCGCTGCCCAACCGAGGTGACCGGGCATCTGCGGACTGCTGGGCTTCCGCGGAGGGGTTCCAGGACTGGCTCCGTGGTGCGTCGGTGTGTTCCTCGGCACTCCCGCCGAGGTCTGTCAACGAGTTCGCTGACTCCTCGTATCCGAGCTCCGGAT
>JAATES010000399.1 GCA_015655615.1 Actinomycetales bacterium | reverse complement strand
TGCGCAGGAACTCGTTGCGGCCGGGGCAGATCTGGTCGACGTGGGTGGTGAGTCCACCCGTCCCGGTGCCGCCCGGGTGAGCGTGAGCGAGGAACTCGACCGCATACTCCCGGTCGTCAGCGAACTGGCGCGCAGCGGGGTCGCCGTGAGCGTGGACACCACGCGCGCCGTGGTGGCCCAGGCCGCTGTCGACGCCGGTGCCGTGATCGTCAACGACGTCTCAGGCGGCCTGGCGGATCCTGAGATGTTCTCGCTCGTGGGGCAGACCGGGGTGGCCTATGTGCTGATGCACTGGCGGGGCCCTTCTGAGGTGATGGATGCGATGGATCGCTACGGTGACGTCGTCTCCGACGTCCGTGATGAACTGGCGGCACGGGTCGAGGCCTTCCACGCCGCGGGAGGCTCCTCGTCTCAGCTGGTCCTCGACCCCGGGCTGGGATTCGCGAAGTCCGGAGCGTCGAACTGGCCGCTGATGGCGCGCATCGAGGAACTCCAGGCATTGGGATTCCCGGTGCTCGTGGGGGCATCGCGCAAGAGGTTCCTGGGACACCTGCTGGCCGGAGCGGACGCAGTGGCCGTGCCGCCGCTGCACCGTGATGCGGCCACCGCGGCCGTGACCACGTTGCTGGCCCGGGCCGGCGTCTGGGGTGTCCGGGTGCACGATGTGGCTCGGTCGGCCGACGCCGTGCGCGTCGTCGAGGCTTGGCAGACCCTGGGAGGACAACGATGACGACGTCAGACTCGATCCGGCTGACCGGGGTGCGCGCATTCGGCCACCACGGTGTGCTGGAATCCGAGCGCCGTGACGGCCAGGAGTTCGTCGTGGATGTCGAGGCCTGGCTGGACACACGGCGAGCCGCCGCATTCGACGACCTCACCCAGACCTGCGACTACGGGTCGCTGGCCGAGCGGCTCGTGGCGGTGATCTCGGGCCAGCCGGTCAATCTCATCGAGACACTCGCTGAGCGGCTTGCTGCGGTGGCCCTCGCAGACGCCGTCATCCGCGAGGTCGAGGTCACGGTGCATAAGCCCTCGGCGCCCATCACGGTTCCTTTCGGGGATGTCACCGTCCGCATCCGGCGCTCGCATGTCAACGTTCCCGTCGTCACCGGAGACGCTCAGGGGGGCTCCGGGTTGCGCGAGGAGCTCCTCGATCAGGCCCCCGCCCGGCCCGCAGAAGTCGTACTGGCACTGGGTGCCAACCTCGGCGACGTCGTGGGGACGTTGCGTGCGGCAATCCATGAGCTCGATGCCATGGCGGAGGTCTCGGTGAACGTCGTGGGCCCGCTGGCGAGGACCGCCTCGGTGGGGGGACCGGAGCAGCCCGACTTCCACAACACGGTCGTCCTGGCCACCACGACGTTGTCGCCTCATGCCCTGCTCGACGCCGTCCACCAGGTGGAGGCAGCACACGGCCGGGAGCGCACGGTGGTCTGGGGGCCGCGCACCTTGGACATCGACATCATCACCTATGACCAGGTGGTCGCGTTCAGCGATCGGCTGGAGATCCCCCACCCGCGGGCACATGAACGAGCCTTCGTCCTGCTGCCCTGGGCACAGATCGATGCGCAGGCGGAGCTGCCAGGCCTGGGCGGCGGCCCGGTGGGCGTCCTGGCAGAGACGGCCGCCGACCGCAGCGGTGTGCGCGCACTCGCACTCGACTGGTTCGCCGCGGATGTCCCTGCCGTCGCTGAACACGACGCGGGTGCTGGACCGACTCCGCCGGGTCTTCCGTGAGTCGCACTCGACTGGCTTCGCTGGGGCTCCTGGTGCTGGGCTCCCTAGCCGCGAGCTGGTTGCTGCTGAAGATCCTTGAGGGCCGGGGAGTGCATCTCGCAGCGATCTCATGGGCAGTGCCGGTGCTGCTCCTCGTCCTGGCCGTGGCGGTCTTCTGCTGCGGGCTGGTGCTGCGGGCATACCGGCAAGGCCGGCGCCCCGGCCTCAAGGGACCGCGGGCGGCACAGCTCGTGATGTGGGGCAAGGCGGCCTCGCATGCGGGAGCGCTGCTCATCGGCTGGTACGGGGCGCAGGGGTTGCTGACGCTTCCGCTCCTGCAGTTCGAGGCACAGAGCGCCCGTGCTCTGACCGCAGGCGCCGCCACGGTCACCGCGGTCATCCTCGCCGTTGCGGGACTGGCGACGGAGCGCTTCGGAGAGCTGCCGCCCCCCCAGGATGGCCCGTCCCTGGGCGAGGCCGTCGGGCATGATGGAAGCCATGACTGACAGTATGAGCCAGCAGCCCGGACCGGATCCTTTCGACCCCCAGGACGTCGACTGGCTTCCGGTGTCGGCGGCGTTGGTCACTGTCCGCCGGATCCTGGTAACGGTATGGTGGCTCATTCCGCTGGCCGTGGCGCTGCTGGTCGGTGCGCTGGTCGCCTCGCCCTGGGGATGGACCGGGTTCGGGTCGGTCGTCGTGGTGTGGGTGTGGATGATGTGGCTGATACCGCGTCAGGTCAGGGCCTGGGGCTATGCTCAGCGGGCTGACGACCTCCTCATCCGCCGTGGCCTGCTCCGGCGCACGCTGGTCGTGGTCCCATACGGACGCATGCAGATGGTGGATGTGGCGTCAGGGCCGCTCGCCCGGAGATTCGGTGTGGCGACCATCCAGCTGCATACCGCCTCGGCGGGCACCGATGCCCAGATTCCAGGGCTTGATGCGACGCAGGCCGCAGTCTTGCGGGACCGGCTTGCGGCCCGGGGCGAGGCCCGGATGGCAGGGCTGTGAGCGACGGCCCGCACATGCCGGATCCGGGAGCAGAACCCCTCGCGGACGACCTGACATGGCACCGCCTTCACCCGGTGACCCCGCTGCTGCGCAGCTGGGCGGTCTTGGCCGCCTTCCTGGTGGTGATCGCGCGAGAGCTGGGCGGTGCGGGGCCGGAGGATTCGCGAGGGTTCGTATGGTCGTACGCTCCCTGGGTGGCGGCGGCCATAGCGGCAGTGGTGCTGGTCAGTGCGGCGGGGCTGTGGTGGTCCTGGAGGCGGCGTTCCTATGCCTATGACAGCGAGAACCTGTACGTGCGCAGCGGCATCTTCTCTCGGTCGCATCGCACGGTACGGCTGGATCGTGTGCAATCGATCACCGTCGTCCAACCGCTCGCCGCTCGCATCTTCGGCTTTGCGCAGCTCACATTCGAGGTCGCGGGTGGAGCCGGGTCATCAGTCGAGCTGGGATTCCTGCGCGATGACGCGGCGACGGCGCTTCGCACCAAATTGCTGGCACGTGCTGCCGGGCTAGTGATCGACGAGTCGCACGCCGCCCCGCAGGCTCCGGAGCGAGTCGTGCTGTCCGTGACTCCGGGGACTGCGTGGGGCGCGACCTTGCTCTCCTCCGGAACCCTCATCGGCCTGGCGGTGATCGTCGGTTCTGTGGTGGTGGCGATCGCCACGCAGTCGGCCGGGCTGCTGGTCACGATGGCATTGGGAATCTTCTCCGTCCTCCGGTCGATCGTGATCCGCTTCGGCTCCACCTTCGGTTTCGTCGCGGCTCTCTCACCTGACGGCATCCGGCTGCGGCGCGGACTCCTGACTGCCACCGCCCAGACCGTGCCACCGGGTCGGGTCCAGGCCGTGCAGATCAGTCAGCCGTTGCTGTGGCGCATCGCGGGATGGTGGCAGGTGCGGGTCAATGTGGCAGGAACGGCGTCGGCCGACTCCGCGGGCGACGACCTGGGAGATTCGGTGCTGTTCCCGGCAGGCACCCTGGACCAAGCCTGCACGGCGCTGTCTCTGGTCCTTCCTGACCTTGCACGGCAACGGGACGTGCTCATTGCCGGCATGACGGGGAAGTCGACCGTGCCGGACGACCCCTATGTCTCCGCTCCACGGCGCGCTCGCCTGGTCGATCCGCTTGCGTGGCAACGTCATGGCTACCTGGCGACGACCACGGCGCTGCTGTTGCGGAGCGGACGGTGGAGCCGTTCGCTCGTCGTGGTGCCGCATGAGCGCACCCAGTCGCTGGGGGTGCGGCAGGGTCCGGTGCAGCGCCGGCTGGGTGTGGCTAGCTTTGTCCTGCACTCAACGCCCGGGCCGGTGGAGCC
>JAATES010000392.1 GCA_015655615.1 Actinomycetales bacterium | reverse complement strand
GACGCCATGGTGTTGCTGACCGACGTCGACGGCCTCTACACCGCGCCACCGGACCACCCCGGGTCGCGTCAGATCCCGCTGGTCCGCGGGCCGCAGGATCTCGAAGGCATCGAGGTCACCGGCCGGGGGAGTGCGGTGGGGACCGGGGGCATGCTCACCAAGCTGGAATCGGTGCGCATCGCCACCGCCTCGGGCACCCCCGTGGTGCTCACCAGGGCGGATCACGCGGGGCCTGCGCTCGCGGGCGAGGCGGTGGGCACGTTCTTCACCCCGACCGGCAAGCGCACCAGCCGGCGACGGCTGTGGGTCGGGTTCGCGGCCAAGGCGAAGGGCCGGCTCGTTCTCGACGACGGGGCGGTACGCGCGGTCCAGGGCGGGCTCGCCTCGCTGCTGCCCGCCGGGGTGGTGGCCGTGGAAGGCGACTTCAGTGCGGGCGACCCGGTGGAGCTGGCCGGCAACAACGGCAAGGTGGTGGCGCGCGGGCTCGTGGCCTACGACGCGTCGGAGATCCCCGGTCTGCTGGGACACTCGACGTCGGAGCTGCGTGCCACGCACGGGAACGGCTTCGACAAGGCGCTGGTGCACCGCGACGACCTGGTGCTGGTGCGCCGGCCGCCGAAGAAGGCTCCTCCGGCCAGCACGTGACATGCCACGCCATGGTGAGCAGGGTGTGACGTCGGCTGTGCGGTGCCGTCGGCTGACGGGGGCGCGGGCACCGATTAGGCTGGCCGGATGACTGCTACCGACGTCACCTCCGCCGTGCACGACATCGCCCGACAGGCCAAGGTCGCGGCCCGCGTCCTGGCCACCGCCACCCGTGGCACCAAGGATGCGGCGCTGAAAGCGCTGGCCACCGCTCTGGAGGTGGCGACGGATCCCATCGTGGCGGCCAACGTCGTCGACCTGGACCGGGAACGCGCAGCGGGCATGTCTGAGAGCACGCTCGACCGCCTGGCACTGACCCCGCAGCGCATCGTGGCCATCGCCGATGCCCTGCGCGAGGTCGCCGCGTTGCCCGACCCGGTGGGGGAGGTGCTGCGTGGCTCGACGCTGCCCAACGGTCTGCGCCTGCAGCAGGTGCGAGTTCCCATGGGGGTGGTGGGCATGATCTACGAGGCCCGCCCCAACGTCACCGTGGACGCGGCCGCCCTCGGGCTCAAGAGCGGCAACGCGGTGATTCTGCGCGGTGGCTCGGCCGCAGCCGAGACCAATCGGGTGATCGTCGCGGTGCTCCGCGAGGCGCTCGCCGAGCAGGGTCTTCCGGCTGACGCCGTGCAGTCCATTGACGACTATGGACGCGAGGGTGCGGTGGCGCTCATGGGCGCCCGCGGACTCGTCGACCTGCTGATCCCACGCGGCGGTGCCGGGCTGATCCAGACCGTGGTGCGCGAGGCCAAGGTCCCGGTCATCGAGACGGGGGTCGGCAACTGTCACGTGTACGTCGACGCAGCCGCCAACCTCGACTGGGCCGAGCGGATCGTGCTCAACGCCAAGGTCCAGCGTCCCAGCGTCTGCAACGCCGCCGAGACGCTGCTGGTGCATGAGGCCGTCGCGGCGGAGTTCCTGCCCCGGGTGCTCAACGCGCTCAACGCGGAGCACGTCACGATCCACGGCGATGCGACCGTGGCCGCAGGCCGTCCCGCCGGCACGGCGTTCGAGGCTGCCGTGGACGACGACTGGGCCAAGGAGTACCACGGACTGGAACTCGCGGTGAAGGTGGTGTCCTCGCTGGACGAGGCCATCAACCACATCCGCACCTGGACCTCGGGGCACACCGAGGCCATCGTGACCGACAACCTGCAGGCGTCGGAGCGGTTCGTGGCCGAGCTCGACTCGGCGTGCGTCATGGTGAACGCCTCGACGCGGTTCACGGACGGCGGGGAGTTCGGGCTGGGTGCCGAGATCGGCATCTCGACCCAGAAGCTGCACGCCCGCGGTCCGATGGGCCTGGCCGAACTGACGACCTCCAAGTGGATCGTCCATGGCAAGGGACAGATCCGCGGCTGATCCGCTGACGGGACACCGGCCGCCGGGCAGGGCACGCCCATCTTTTGCCAAGACAACTGTGGGAGACTATGGGTGCTCGCGCAGGTGTGTTCGATGAGACTCGTCGGGAACACCGTCACTCAAGGAGGAAGCCGCCATGTCTGGTGCTGTCGTGACCCTGGCCGAAGGTACCGAGAAGGCCGTGAACGAACTGCCCTTTCCCCCGATCGCCTTCGGCATCATCGCCTTTGTCGTCTTGACATCGCTGCTGCTGATCACCTACGCGTTCCGCAGCGTGGGCTCCCGCCACTGATCGCGAGCGGATGACCGAGAGGTGGTGACGGATGGCAGGCCGACCTCGGGTAGGCGTCATGGGTGGCACGTTCGACCCCATTCACCACGGGCACCTGGTGGCTGCCAGCGAGGTCACGGCACGCTTCGAGCTCGATGAGGTCGTCTTCGTGCCGACCGGGAAGCCGGGCTTCAAGCAGCACCAGGCCGTGACCACCGCCGAGCATCGCTACCTGATGACGGTCGTCGCCACGGCCTCGAACCCGCGGTTCACCGTCAGCCGAGTGGACATCGACCGGCCCGGGTTGACCTACACGATCGACACGCTCCGGGATTTGGCGGCCGAGCGACCCGATGCGGACTTCTTCTTCATCACCGGCGCCGACGCTTTGCACCAGATGGCTCAGTGGCGCGATGTGGACCACTTGTGGGACCTCGCCCATTTTGTGGGGGTCACACGGCCGGGCCACGAACTCAGCGACACAGGGCTGCCGCCGCAGCATGTGAGCCTCATGGAGGTCCCCGCGTTGGCGATCTCCTCGACGGATGTGCGGTCGCGGGCTCAGGTGGGTCAGCCGATCTGGTACCTGGTGCCGGACGGAGTGGTCCAGTACATCAACAAGTACGGGTTGTATCGGGGGAACAGTGACGAACGAGGGCAGTGACCGCACGCAGGACGCGGCGGTCAGCGAAGGCGGTGCGGCGCCATTGACCCGACGCCGACGGCGCGAGCTTGCGGCCGCTGTGGTGCGGCCGGAGCCGCGTGATGCACCGAGGCCCGCTCTCCCGGCCTCCGGCGTCCCTGAGGCCACGGGGTCTCGCAGGACGCAGGGCCACCATGCGGGAACACCGGCTGTCGAAGCGCCGCCGCAGTCCCGGCGGGCTTTGCGCCAGACCCAGGTGGTGCATGGGTCGCATGCGACTCCCGGGCCGACTGCGGAGCGCGTTCAGGCTCCCGTTGCCTCTGGAGTGCCGGACCAGCCAGAACATGCGGTGCCCGGTGGTACGCCGACTGCGCCGGAGGCGCCCGTCTCCAGGCACCCCGTTCGCGCTCGTGCTGCACATGAGGAGTCGGTACCGGCGCCCGTGGTCGCCGTGACGGAGGTGCCTGCTGCTGCGGTCGTGGCGACCGCCCCGCAGAGCCGGCGTGACCGCCGGAGGTTGCAGCCGACAGCTGCGAGCCCAGAGGCCACGATCGCTCCGCCTCCTCAGACCGGTGCCATCCGTGCTCTCGACGAGACCGGACGGCTCACGCCCATCCGGGCCTACGACGCCGCAGCTCCCTGGGCGCAGCCGGTTTTGCCCCCGCCTGGCTCGCCGCAGGCCGTGGACCAGCGTCCGGCGGAACCGCAGGCCGCCGGACGGCGGACAGTGGAACCGCAGGCCGTGGACCAGCGTCCGGATCGTGCGGCTACTCGACGAGGCCGCCGCGCGGCTCAGACGGCAGACTCGGCTGCCGCCGATAGTACGGCTTCACGATCCCCGGCACAGATCGCTGCGGCGTGGACTCAGGCGACGCGAGCCGGGGCCGGCGGGCGGACGGGCGGTGAGCCTGTCTCCGGTGATCCGTCCGCGGCGACACTTCCGCATCCCGATCCGGCGCAGGGGAAGCGTCTTGACTTGCCGGAACCAGAGCCGTTCAAGCCTGCACTGGCGGCCTCGACCACGGCTCTGCCGACTCGTCCTGCGCCTGCCGCTGCGGCGGACCCCGTCCTTCCTGCGCGCGATCTCCCTGTGCCCGCCTTGCCGGCGCGCCCCGTTCCGGCACGGCCCGTGCTCGCGCGGCCGGCATCGGACCCGTCCGTTCCTGACGCTCCGCAGGTGGTGGAGCGTACTGCTGCCGAGCGGAGCGACTTTGCGGATGAGCAGCCGTTCCGGCCTGAGCTGAAGCGGTATCGCGAGACGATGCCGACGGGCTCTGTCCCCGCTGTCACCGGTTCCCTCCGTATGCTCGCGGACTCTCAGGAGGCCCGAGCGGACATTTCGGAGGCATCGGACGAGGACATCGACGACACCGAGGAACACAAGTCGCTGAGTCTGTTGCACATTCTGCTGCTGATCGCGATCGCGGTCGTGTTGGCACTGCTGGTCTGGAAGGCCGACTTCGAGAAGAACACCCAAGATGCGGGTGGTGCAGCACAGCCCGTGGTGTCGATTGCCATATCGAGTGCCGGGGCCTGACTCTCCTGCGGGATTCCCAGGCAGCGTAGGGTAGGGGCAGAAACATCTGTCGGCGTCATCGGGCGCCCGTACAAGCCAAGGACCCCTGTTGACTGCCACTGAGCATGCCATTGAACTGACCATCGCCGCCGCCCGGGCCGCATCCGATCGCAAGGCCAGGGAGATCATCGCCCTCGATGTCTCCGAACAGCTGGTGCTCACGGACGTGTTCCTCATCGCCTCGGGCCGTAACGCCCGCCAGGTGAGCGCCATTGTCGATGCCGTGGAGGAGGCCTTGCACAAGCTCGGCTCCAAGACGCTGCGCCGGGAGGGCCGTGGCGAGGGTCACTGGGTGCTCCTGGACTTCGGAGACATCGTCGTGCACGTCCAGCAGGAGGAAGACCGCGAGTTCTACGCCTTGGAGCGGCTCTGGAAGGACTGCCCCGTGGTGGAGCTTCCAGAAGACGCCCGGGGCGGTGACGGCGACACCAGCGAGTTCGACGACATCGACCAGTTCGGCTTTCAGTCGGGTACGTACTGGGGCAACGCTGTGGCTTCCTACGCGGCTGCCGGTGACGCAGGATCAGCTGAATCGGACTCAGGCGTGCCGAATGCGGAGGAGCAGGACGAGGCTCAGTTGTGAGCAAGGTGGGCGGATTCGCCTCTGCTCCCGATGCTCGGTCGCTCAGCGGTGCGCGCACCATCGTGCTCCTCCGGCACGGACGCACCGCCTTCAACGCGCAGGGACGGCTGCAGGGCCAGGTCGACATCCCGCTGGATGACGTCGGATTGTGGCAGGCACGCAGGGGCGCGCAGGCGCTTGCCGCCGTGCATCGCGGATCGCTGATCGTCGCCTCCGACCTGACGCGTGCCGCTCAGACGGCGCAGGAGTATGCCGTGCTGGTGGGGCAGGAGGTCGTGTCCGATGCGCGGTTGCGCGAGCGAGGATTCGGGCTGTGGGAGGGTAAGTCGGCCGATGAGCTCTCCGCGGCCTGGCCGGAGCAGTGGGCCTTGTGGCGCCAGGGCATCGACTCGCCTGAGGTCGGAGCAGAGCCCCGCGGGGAGGCCGCCCACAGGGTGGCGGCTGCGGTCCGCGAGCATGCGGCCTCGGTGCCCGATGGCGGCACCCTCGTGGTCGTGTCCCACGGAGCCGCGATCTCGGCTGCGGTCACCGCCATGCTGGACCTCGATGCGGGCCAGTGGCGGGGGCTCACGGGCTTGAACAACGTGCACTGGGCGCAGCTGGACCGGTCCCGGCCTGGGGCGACGCCCTCATGGCGGCTGACGGGCTTCAATGTCGGCCCCGGCATTCCCTACGAGCAGTGGCATGCGGGACCGGATTGGAAATCCGCACCCGAATCTGCGTAGACTGGCACGCGGCCCGCTCGCGGGTCGAACAGTACGGGGCTATGGCGCAGCTGGTAGCGCACCTGCATGGCATGCAGGGGGTCAGGGGTTCGAATCCCCTTAGCTCCACCATGTCATGAGTCGCGACTTGTGTCTCACCTGAGTCGCGACTTGTGTCTCACCTTCGAGAGCCTGGCCATCGGCCAGGCTCTCGTTGTGTATTGCGGGGTCTGTCAACATAACGGTGTAACTGGGTTGTGTTGTCAGGCTGTTCTCGGGCTGCTGAGGCGGCCGTCGAATCGGATGTCGAATGCGTTGAGGGCTTGCTTCCATCGTTGGGTCCAGCGGGCTCTGCCCTTCCCCGTCGGGTCGAGTGCCATCACGGCGAGGTAGACGCATTTGAGCGCGGCTTGCTCGGTCGGGAAGTGTCCCCGAGCTCTCACGGCCTTGCGGATCCTCGCGTTGACGGACTCGATCGCGTTGGTCGTGCACACGATCCGGCGGATCTCACGATCGAACCCGAGGAACGGCACGAATTCAGGCCACGCGTTCTCCCATAGACGGACGATCGCTGGATACTTCTGCCCCCAGGCTTCGGCGAACTCGAGGAAACGTTCCTCGGCCTCCGCCACGGTCGCGGCCTGGTAGACCGGCTTCAGGCCGCGGGAGATCGCGTCCCAGTCCTGCCGCGACGAGTACTTGAAGCTGTTGCGCATCAAGTGCACGATGCAGGTCTGCACGATCGTGTCTTTCCAGACCGTGTTCACGCTGTCGGGCAGAGCTCGCAGTCCGTCACACACGACCATGAGCACGTCGTTCACGCCACGGTTCTTGATCTCGGTGAGGACCTGCAGCCAGTACTTCGCACCCTCTCCGCCGTCCCCGGCCCACAGGCCGAGGATGTCTCGGTTCCCGTCGACGGTCACGGCCAGGGCGACGTAGATGGGACGGTTCGCGACCTGCCCGTCACGGACCTTGACGTGGATACAGTCGATGAACACCACCGGATAGACCGGGTCCAGCGGCCGGTTCTGCCACTCGGCCATCCCGTCCAGAACCTTGTCAGTGATCGTCGAGATCGTCGTCTTCGACACGTCAGAGCCGTACGTGTCGGCCAGGTGCGCACTGATATCGCCGTGGGTCATCCCGCGCGCCGACAACGACAGCACGATGTCTTCGATCGACCCCAGCCGGCGCTGCCGCTTCGCGACGATCTTCGGCTCGAAACTGCCCGCACGATCCCGCGGCACATCGATCGTGACCGGCCCCGCCTTGGTCAGCACCGTCTTGGGCCGGGTGCCGTTGCGTGCGTTACCGTCCGCCGAGGCGCCCTTCTCGTGCTTGTCGTAGCCGAGGTGATCGGTGATCTCGCCCTCCAGCGCAGACTCCAGCACCAGCCTTGTCAGCTCGGCGAGCAGACCACCCTCGCCATCAACGG
>JAATES010000157.1 GCA_015655615.1 Actinomycetales bacterium | reverse complement strand
GGTCCCGATCACTCGCTTGATGAGGTGCTGATCCGAGTTCTGGGGCAGGACGCCGACCGTGGTCAAGGCATCCGAGACCCAGCCGCGCACCCCTGTCGGCTCAGAGGACTGCGTCGCGGGAGGCAGCCAATGGTCAGGGTCCTTGAAGACGATGACATCCCCCTTGCGCACCTCCGAGACGCTGGTCGACAGCTTCGAGACGACGACGCGGTCGCCCGTGAGCAAGGTGTCGTTCATCGAGTCGCTCGGAATGAAGAAGGGCTGGGCCAGAAAGGTCTTGACCAGGAACGACAGCAGGAGCGCCCCGCCGACGATCACGACCATCTCGACGATCGCACCGATGGTGCGGTGCTCTCGCAGCCAGAGCGTCATGCGGGAGGGTTGCCGTCGCTTCCGGTGAGAACCGGTCGTCACATCAGTCGTGGTCACCGGACAACTGTGCCATCTGTTCCTGTCAGATGGCGATTCAGCGCGCCGGAGGGGCTGGCACGCCCGCGAACACCTGCTCGGGATTGGTCAGCCACGTCCATCGGCTCACAGGCCAGACCCGTGTGAACACCGTGCCCGCCACGTCGTCGACGGCCACAAAGCCGCCCCCCGGACCGCCCAGATGCTCCCGCGAGTCCCCGGAGTGCTGCCGGTTGTCACCCATGACCCATAGGTGTCCCGCCGGGACGATCACGTCGAACTCCGTCTGGCTGGGCACCGAACCGGGCTTGAGGTATGGCTCCGTGATCTCCGTGCCGTTGACCTCGACCTTTCCCGCCACGGAGCAGCAGGAGACCTCGTCCCCGCCGACGCCGATGACTCGTTTGACGAGGTACTGCTGCCCGTCCTGGGGTCGCAGGCCGACGGCCGTCAGCCCCCGAGCCAGCCAAGCGACCGGGCCGGACGGGGCAGCCGCTGCGGAAGGCAGCCATCCCTGAGTGTCTGCGAAGACCACCACGTCACCTCGACGTACACCGGACACGGTGGTCGAGAGCTTCGAGACCACGATCCGATCGCCGCGTTCGAGCGTGTTCTCCATCGATTCACTGGGAATCGAGAACGGCTGCGCCAGGAACGTCTTGATGAGGAAGGACAGCAGCAGTGCCAGGATCACGACGATCGCGACGTCGCCGATCTGGCTCAGCACCGGATGCCTCCCGTGCCAGTCCTTTCTGGTGGCGCCTGCCACGGTGTCGCCTGCCGTCGGGTGGCGGACCGAGCCGTGGGACGCCAACGGCGGGCGACCACCAGGGTCGCCCGCCGTTGGCGGATCGTCGGATCGAGTCACTTCGCCGCAGGGGCGATGGTCCGCTTCTCCTTGATCTTGGCCTTCTTGCCGCGCAGCTTGCGCAGGTAGTACAGCTTCGCGCGGCGCACGTCTCCGCGGATGGCCACCTCGATGGACTCCAGTGTCGGTGAGTGCACCGGGAAGGTCCGCTCCACCCCCACGCCGAAGCTGATCTTACGGACGGTGAAGGTCTCGCGGATCCCGGAGCCCTGTCGTCCGATCACCACGCCCTGGAAGACCTGGACACGGGACCGGGTGCCTTCGACGACTTTGACGTTCACCTTAAGGGTGTCGCCGGCGCGGAACTCGGGGATGTCCGTGCGCAGCGAGGCCGCGTCAACATGATCAAGCGTCTGCATTGTTCACTCCCGTCCTGCCACAGGTCAGGTACGTGTCATGGCCGATGCCGCCACACGAGTGCAGCGGGCTCAGCACGAGGGATTGTCGATGGCCTGGCGGAGACCAGGGCACTGCCCTGGACCGGTTCCCGGCTGCTCCCCTGTGGCAGAGCAATCGGCACAGACCAAGAGATCACTCTACTACACCGGCCGTGCCGCCTCGGCGGCCTCATCGAGCACGGCCCGATCCGCCGCATCCAGCAGCCCTTGCGCCTCGGCGCCGGCCACGAGGTCGGGTCGCCGCTCGGCCGTCCGGCGCAGGGCCTGGTCCCGCCGCCACCGTGCGATGTGGGCGTGATGCCCGCTCATCAGCACGTCAGGGACGTCGAGGCCACGCCACGTCGGCGGCCTGGTGTACACCGGATATTCCAGCAGGCCCGCCACGCTGTGGGACTCCTCGACCAGCGACTCCGGATTCCCCACGACACCGGGGATCAGCCGGGCCACCGACTCGATGATCACCATCGCCGCCACCTCGCCGCCGTTGAGGACATAGTCACCGATCGACACCTCGAGCACGCGCACGCCTGCCCGTTGATAGGCCTGGGCCACCCGGGCGTCGATGCCCTCGTACCGGCCGCAGGCCACGACGAGGTGCTCCGCGAGCGCGAGGTCCTCAGCCATGCGCTGAGTGAAGACCGTCCCGGAGGGCGTGGGAATGAGGAGGATCGCATCGTCGGTCAGGAGGTCGTCCAATGCCTGACCCCAGACGTCGGGCCGCATGACCATCCCGGCCCCCCCGCCGGCCGGCGTGTCGTCCACCGAGTGATGCCGGTCGGTCGTCCAGGACCGCAGATCGTGCACCGAGACGTCGAGCAGGCCCGACCTGCGCGCCTTGCCCACCAAGGACAGATCAAGCGGCGCCAGGTACTCCGGGAAGATGGACACCACGTCCAACCTCACGGCGTCTGCTCCTGCTCGTCACGGGCCAGGAGCCCACCGGGAGGATCGAGGACCACCCGCCCCCCCGGGAGGTCCACTCGCGGAACGATCGCTCGGACGAACGGCACCCTGGTGCGCACTCCCGGAGCCTCCTCGACCAGCAGCAGATCGTGGGCCGGAAGGTGCTCCAGCCCCACCACGGTCCCCACCACGGTGCCGTCGATCAGCTCCGCTCGCAGCCCCGCGAGCTCATGGGGGTACCAGGCGTCCGGCTCTGTGCTGGACTCCGCGTCGATGACCAGTTCCACTCCGCGCAGTTTCTCGGCCGCTTCCCGGTCCGCGACCCCCTCGAACCGCACGAACCAGTGACCGCGATGGCTGCGTGCCTGGGCCACGGTGAACTCACCGTGGCCCGCCTGCGCCGCCCGCAGCACCGTGCCGGGTGCCAGCCGCGCCTGCGGGTCGTCGGTGCGCAGGTCGACGGCGACCTCGCCACGCAACCCTTGCGCCCGCAGGATGTGTGCCACGGTCAGCTGCATCGGAGTCCTCCTGGTCTGCTGTCACGGTCTGGCGGGTGGAACGGCAGCGAGGCCTGACCCCGGAAGGGCCAGACCTCGCCACGAGAAACACGTCAGGCCGCCTGCCTGCCGTGGATCCGGATCAACGGCGGTCGACGTCGACGACGTCGATT
This sequence comes from Actinomycetales bacterium, assembly GCA_015655615.1. Lineage (GTDB taxonomy): Bacteria > Actinomycetota > Actinomycetes > Actinomycetales > Cellulomonadaceae > Rarobacter. The sequence goes on along the minus strand of JAATES010000157.1, from coordinate 11,878 downwards.
CGCACGCCCCCGGCCGGTGTGATGGAGCCGACAACGGTGCGCAACGCCCGAGCCGTGCGCCCACCGCGACCGATCACGCGACCGAGATCCTCGGGGTGGACGCGTACCTCGAGGATGTCACCCCGGTGGGCGCGCTTCGTGCTCACCCGGACGTCATCCGGGTGGTCGACGATCCCGCGGACCAGGTGCTCCAGGGCGTCGGCCACCATCAGTCCTGCTCGCCCTCGGCCGTCTCGCTGGGGGCAGCGGCCTCGTCAGCAGCAGCCTTGGACTCGGCTGCGGCCTTGGCGCTGGCATCGGACTTGCGCTTCTCGGCATCAGCAGCGGCGGCGGCGATGGCGGACTGCGGGTCCGCCTTGCCCTCCTTGACCCGAAGGGTGCCCTCGGTTCCGGGCAGGCCCTTGTGCTTCTGCCAGTCGCCGGTGATCTTCAGCAACGCGAGAACCTGCTCGCTCGGCTGGGCGCCGACGCCCAGCCAGTACAGCGCACGCTCGGAGCTGATCTCGATGAGCGAGGGCTCCTCCGTGGGGTGGTACTTGCCGATCTCCTCGATCACGCGGCCGTCGCGCTTGGCACGCGAGTCGGCGACGACGACGCGGTAGTAGGGTGCCCGGATCTTGCCCAGGCGCTTCAAACGAATCTTGGTGGCCACAGTGGTGGTCTCTCCTGCTTCTTGGTGAGGGGGTGAGCCGTGCGCGGATCCGGTGGGGCCGGACCACAAACGGCTCGGGACACAACGTCACACGGAGAGAGGGCCGGGTGCGCCGAGTACAGGGCGACATTCTGCCAGATCCGCGCACTCAAAGCGAATGGCGGGACGCCGGCTGGCCCGCGCACCGTCACGCTCTAGGCACCAGCTGTCCGCGCAGGACGACCGCACTGGGCACAGCAAGGCTCCTGATCGAGACGCGGGGGTCCACCGTGTAGAGGACCAGGTCGGCAGCAGATCCTGCGGCCACGGCCGGAAGCCCGATGATCCGGCGGCCTCGCCATGATGCCGCTGCGACCACCTCCGCAGCCGGGACGCCGGCGCGCACCAGCTCCGCACACTCGTCGGCCAGGCGGCCGTGGACGATGGTTCCGCCGGCGTCGGTGCCCACCAGCAGCGGCACGCCCGCCTCCCGGAGCATGCGCACCTGTGCGTAGCGCCGCTCGTGCAGCCGTCGCATCCGGGCGGCGAAGATCGGGTACTTGCCGTCGGCCTGGGCCGCAATCGCCGCGAACTGTCCGATCTGCAACAGCGTCGGCGTCACCGGGATCCCGCGGTCGGCCATCGTGCTGAGGTGCTCCTCACCCACCCCGGTCCCGTGCTCGATCCCGTCCACACCGGCATCGAGCAGGTCGTCGATCGCCTCGGAGCTGAAGGTGTGCACGGTCACGCGGGCGGACTCGGCGTGCGCGGCAGCCATGCCCGCGGTCAGTGCCTCGCGGCTCCACAGCGGGCGCAGGTCACCGCCCGGGCCCAGATCCCGATCGATCCAGTCCCCCACGATCTTCACCCAGCCGTCGCCGCGACGGGCCTCCTCGGCCATGGCCGCCGGGAGGTCCGAGTCCGCGGACAGCTCACGGGCGTAGCCGCGCAGATACCGCTTGGGACGAGCGAGGTGCTGCCCGCATCGCATCAGCCGGGGCAGGTCGGGGCGCGCGTGGACCCACCTGGTGTCACTCGGCGATCCGGCATCACGGATCGCCAGCACGCCGCTGTCCCGGTCGCTGATCGCCTGGGCGGCCGCCCGAGCCGCTTCCACGGGGCCTTCGGGGCCCAGCCCGATGTGACAGTGCGCATCCACCAGACCGGGAAACGCCCAGCCCTCCACACGCGTCGCTCCCCGGCACGCGCTCGCGGGCCGGTCGAGCAGCAGGACTCCCTCCTCGACCCAGGCATCGCCCACCACCAGATCGTCATCGAGCACGATCTGGCCGTGGAGGTGCAGCACCGGGCTCTCAGCCACGCAAGAACTTCTCGAAGTCGGGCGGCAGGTCGACCGTTCCGTCGCCCCCCTTGGCCTGACCGAGCCCGAAGGCGCTGCCCGGTGCCGCTGGTGCGGGCTTGCCGGCGGCGGGCTGCTCGGCGTCCAGCGCAGCCTTCTTCGCGGCCTTCATCGACTGGATGCTGGCCCGGCGCGCGGTGGCCCGGTTCTTCTTGGCCTTCGAGCCGCCCTGGCGCGCGCCGGCACGTTTCCCGGCCCCCGGCATCGATCCCATGCCGGGCAGACCGCCCATACCCGGCAGGCCGCCACCGCGGCCCATCTGCTTCATCATCTTCTGGGCGGCCTCGAACCTGGTCATCAGCTGGTTCACATCACTCGTGGTGACCCCCGCCCCCCTAGCGATCCGGGCCCGGCGCGAACCGTTGAGAACCTTGGGCTCGCGGCGCTCCTGCGGCGTCATCGCCCGGACGATCGCCTCGACGCGGTCCACCTCGCGCTCATCGAAGTTGTCGATCGCCTCGCGCATCTGTCCCATGCCAGGCAGCATGCCGAGCATCTTCTTCATCGAGCCCATCTTGCGCAGCTGCTGCATCTGCACCAGGAAGTCCTCGAGGGAGAACCCCTCACCGGTGGCCATCTTGGCAGCCATGGCGGCCGCCTCGTCGGCGTCGAAGGCCTTCTCGGCCTGTTCGATGAGCGAGAGCACATCGCCCATGTCGAGGATCCGTGAGGCCATGCGGTCCGGGTAGAAGGGCTCGAAGTCGGTGAGCTTCTCCCCCGTGGAGGCGAAGAGAATGGGCCGCCCGGTGACCTTCGCGACCGAGAGCGCGGCACCCCCACGGGCGTCGCCGTCGAGCTTGGACAGCACGACCCCGGTGAAGTCCACGCCGTCGAGGAACGCACTGGCCGTCGCCACGGCGTCCTGCCCGATCATCGCGTCGATGACGAAGAGGACCTCGTCCGGGTTGATGGCCGCTCTGATGTCTGCGGCCTGCTGCATCAGCTCCGCATCGACACCCAGCCGGCCGGCGGTGTCGACGATGACCACATCGTGCTGCCGGTCCTTCGCCTCCTGGATTCCGCTCGCCGCCACGGCGACGGGGTCACCCGTGGCGATCTCCGCCTCACTGGCCACGCCCGGGTGCGGGGCATGGACGGGCACGCCCGCCCGCTCGCCCACGACGGTCAGCTGGGTGACGGCGTTAGGGCGCTGCAGATCCGCGGCCACCAGCAACGGGGTGTGGCCCTGCCCGCGCAGATGGAGGGCGAGCTTGCCCGCAAGCGTGGTCTTTCCGGCGCCTTGCAGACCCGCGAGCATGATCACCGTGGGCGGCGTCTTCGCCAGCCGCAGCGCCCGGTGCTGGCCGCCCAGGATCGCGACGAGTTCCTCGTTGACGATCTTGACGACCTGCTGGGCAGGGTTCAGGGCACCAGAGACCTCGGCCGACAGGGCCCGCTCGCGCACCGCTGCGGTGAACTCGCGCACCACGGGAACAGCGACGTCGGCATCGAGCAGCGCCCGCCGGATCTCCCGGACGGTGGCATCGATGTCCGCTTCGGACAGGCGTCCCTTGGTGCGAAGGTTCTTGAAGGTCGATGTCAGTCGGTCTGACAGAGTGGCGAACACCGGCAGGTCCTCACGTGGTGCTAGATGGCGCCCCGCTGCCGCCGAGCGGTTGCGCAGGGCCGAACGTCAAGGGTCCAGCCTACCGGCACAACGCCCGCGCGCTGCGGTCAGGGCGAGGTCCCGGCCAGGCTCGCGAGTGCCCGGGCCACGAGGTCGTCCACGAGCCGCTGCCGCCAGGCGGTCCAGCCGTGCTTGCCGAGCGAGGACGAATCCGCCTCCGTGAGATCCCGCAGTTTGACCAGCAGGTCCGCGCGTCCGTCCACTGCGGCCACGAGCTCGGCCACCGTGCTGGGATCCTCCGGATCAGCACCCGTCGCCAGCCGCGACAGTGTGAGGTGGTGCAGCACCAGCCGCTGGACATCCGCGATGACCTCCTCCGGGAAGCCCATGCGTCCCAGGATCGCCGGTACCAGGTCCGCACCGGTGATCGAGTGGTCCACCGCGCCATGGCGTTTGCCGATGTCGTGGAGCAGGGCAGCAAGGTAGAGCACCTCGGGCTGGTCGGCATCCTTGCGGTGCCGGGCACAGCGCGAGACCACCTCGATGATGTGCCGGTCCACGGTGTGCCGGTGCGCTGCCGCGCGCTGCGGCCGGTTTCGCACGTCGGCCCACTCGGGGATCCAGGTGGTGACCACGCCCGCGAGGTCGAGCGCCTCCCACACCGGAATCTGAGCGGGTCCCGATGCCAGCAGTGCCAGGAGGTGCTGGCGCGCCGCCTTGGGCCATGGGTCCTCCAGCGGCGGGCATAGGGCCAGGCTCGCAACGCTCACCGGCGACAGCGTCAGCCCGGTGCGCACCGCGGTGGCCGCTGCCCGCAACGGCAGCAGCGGATCGCTCGCCGGGTTCGCATCGACCGCGAGCACGAGCTCGCCATCGTGCTCCACCAGGCCGTCCCCCACCGCCCGCAGCCGCGGCGCCGAGCGCCGTCCGCGGATCATGAACGGCCGGGCGGACAGGGCCGGTCGCTGCAGGGCCTGGCGGGCGCGCCGGACGGTCGAGTCCAGCGCGTAGGAGATCTCCCGTCCGGCCTCGGCCAGTGTCGCGAGGAAGTCATCCGAGTCGGGGTAGCCGCTCAAGGCGGCGACCTCGTCGAGGTCGGCCAGGAGAAGTCTGTTGGTGTGGCGGCCCGTGACCACCTGTAACACGTCGCGAGCGTCCAGCAGCGCGTCGCGGGCACGGTCGACGGCGCCATGCGGCCGGTCGGTGAGCCAGGTGGCGGCCAGTGCACCCAGCACGACGGCGTCGCGGATGCCGCCGCGAGCCTCTTTCAGGTCCGGTTCGATCAAATAGGCCAGCTCACCTGAGCGCTCCGCACGCTGCCGGGTGGACGCCAGGAGCTCCGGGAGCCGGCGTCGCGCGGCCGAACGCCAGTCGGTCAGCACCGCCGATGAGGCCCGGTGGACCACGACCGTGTCCCCGGCGATGGCACGGACGTCCAGCATCCCGACAGCCGCGGGCACGTCCTTGGAGGCCACCTGCCGGCATTGGGCCAACGACCGTACCGAGTGGTCCAAGTCGATCCCCGCATCCCACAACGGGTACCAGAGTCCCTGTGCCACCCGTTCCAGCTCGGCGGCGGAATGTGAGCGTCCGTCGTGGACGAGGAGCAGGTCCAGGTCACTCGCCGGTCCCAGATCGCCACGTCCCAGACTGCCGACCGCGGCCAGGGCGATCCCCTCCGGTGGGATCTCTTCGGTCACCGAACGCCAGAGGTCCGCGAGCCGCGAGGCCACCAGATCGACCAGTGCCGCGCGGCGCCGATGCCCCTGGTCCGGCGGGAGGGATCCCTCCGGCCCGGGGCCGATGGCCGCTGCGGCCTGCGCTCGCATTGCCGAGCGCAGGCCCTGCACACCGATGGTGTGCAGGGCCTGCTCGTCCGATGCACTGCCGGGTCCCGAGTCAGTCATCGCCCTCGTCCCCTCGTCATGCAGTGCGCGTATGGTGCTGTGGGTGCCGCTGTGTGGTCTAGAGCGCCTGCTCGCCGCGCTCTCCGGTGCGAACCCGGGCCACGTCCTCCACGGCGACGGTCCATACCTTGCCGTCTCCGATCTTGCCGGTCTGAGCAGCCTTGACGATGACGTCGGTCACCGCGGTGGCGTCTTCGTCATCGACCAGGACCTCGAGGCGGACCTTGGGAACCAGATCGACCGTGTACTCGGCGCCCCGGTACACCTCGGTGTGGCCCTTCTGCCGGCCGTAGCCACTGGCCTCAGAGACCGTCATGCCGCGAACTCCGGCGGCCTCCAGAGCCGACTTCACGTCATCGAGCCGGTGCGGCTGGATGATTCCGGTGACAAGCTTCATCACTTCACCTCCGTAACAACACGGCCTGCCGAGACGGTCTCGTAGGCCGACTCACCGTGAACTGCCAGGTCGATGCCGTTGACCTCGACCTCTTCGCTCACGCGCCAGCCGATGGTGGCCTTGATGGCCAGCCCGATCACAGTAGTGACGATAGCCGAGACCAGGACCGCGACAACCGCGATGACGATCTGGATGACCAATGGCTTGATACTGCCGAAGCCGAACTGGCCGTCCTTGAAGAACACCGAGTTCGCCGTGGAGAAGAAGCCGATCAGCACGGTGCCGGTGAGGCCACCGACCAGGTGGACGCCGACGACGTCCAGGGAGTCGTCGTAGCCGAACTTGAACTTCAGGCCCACGGCGAGTGCGCAGAGCACACCGGCGATCAGGCCCAGGAAGATCGAGCCGACGGGGTTGAGCGCCCCCGCCGCCGGGGTGATGGCAACCAGACCTGCCACTACACCCGAGGCGGCACCGAGCGAGGTGGCGTGGCCGTCACGCAGCTTCTCCGTGAGGAGCCAGCCGAGCATCGCGGCACAGGTCGCGACAGTGGTGTTGACCCAGGCCAGACCTGCGACCTCGTTCGCGGCACCGGCGGAGCCTGCGTTGAACCCGAACCAGCCGAACCACAGCAGGGCCGCACCGAGCATCACGAACGGCAGGTTGTGGGGACGGAAGGGCTCCTTGCCGAAGCCCTTGCGCTTGCCGATGATCAGCGCGAGCACCAGGCCCGCGACACCGGCGTTGATGTGGACCACGGTGCCACCGGCGAAGTCGATGGGGGCGATGTTCGCCACGCCATCGGTCACCCCGAAGATCTTGGCCGCGAGCCCGTCCTCCGAGCCGCTGAGCAGGCCGCCGCCCCAGACCATGTGGGCCAGCGGGAAGTAGGAGAACGTCACCCAGAAGGCGCTGAAGACCAGCCAGGAGCCGAACTTCACCCGCTCGGGCAGCGAACCGGAGATGAGCGCCACCGTGATGATCGCGAAGGTGGCCTGGAAGGCCACACCGACCAACGCGGGGACGCCGGTTGCCGCGAGAATGCTGTCCGCGTCGGTGAGGCTGGCAAGACCGAAGTGGTCGAACGGGTTGCCGATGATGCCACCGACATCGGAGCCGAAGGACATCGAGTAGCCCCACAGCACATAGACGATGCCCACGACGCCGATGGCACCGAAGGACATCATCATGATGTTGAGCACTGACTTCGAACGGACCATGCCACCGTAGAAGAACGCCAGTCCTGGCGTCATCAGCAGCACGAGCGAGGCTGACGTCAGCAGCCACGCTGTGTTACCGGTATCTAGTACGAACTCCATGAATGGATCGCCTCTCTGATCACCGGCCCCGAAGGCCGGTCAGAAACACCCACAGCCAGCCGGACGACTGACCCATGGACAACCTTGAGCGATCGCCGTTTCGCCCAACGCCCATGAATGTTTCAGGCGTGTGACCAGATGACCAGTGAGGTAAACAATCTGTTACCCACCAGGTCACGCTCAGGTGACGTCCAGTATGAGATCGCTGGAATTCCGCCGGGGTGGGCCGATCTGGTCACACGCCCAGCAGGCCGTCCACGAACTGCTCCGGATCAAACGGGGCGAGGTCGTCAGCCCCTTCGCCCAGCCCCACCAGCTTGACCGGGACGCCCAGCTCGCGCTGCACCGCCACGACGATCCCGCCCTTGGCCGTGCCATCCAGCTTGGTCAGCACGATGCCGGTGACCCCTGCCACCTCGGTGAAGACCCTCGCCTGGCTGAGCCCGTTCTGCCCGGTGGTGGCATCGAGGACCAGCAGCACCTCGCTGAGAGGCGCCTCCTTGGTGATGACCCGGGTGACCTTGCCGAGCTCGTCCATGAGGCCCGCCTTGTTCTGCAGCCGGCCCGCCGTGTCGACCAGGACGACGTCGACCTCGCGTTCCTTGCCGGCCCGCACCCCGTCGAACGCCACTGAGGCCGGGTCGGCGCCGTCACGGTCGGATCGCACGGTCTCGACGCCCACCCGAGAGCCCCAGGTCGTCAGCTGGTCGGCCGCGGCTGCACGGAAGGTGTCGGCGGCCACCAGCAGGACCGACTTGCCCTCCGCCACCAGCACGCGAGTCAGCTTGCCCACCGTGGTCGTCTTGCCACCACCGTTGACGCCGACCACCAGCACCACGGCCGGGACACCCGCCGCACCGTCCCGGGTCACCGCCAGTGAGCGATCCCATGCGGGATCGACCAGTGCGATCAGCTTCTCCCGCAGCAAAGCGCGAACCCCGTCCGCGCCCTGCAACCCTCGCACGCGCACCTCGGTCCGCAGGTCATCGACCAGCTCCACCGCGGGCCCGGCACCGATGTCGGCCAGCAGCAGAGTCTCCTCGATCTCGTCCCAATCGTCCTCGGACAGGCCGTCCCGCGACAGAACGGCGAGCAGCCGGGCCCCGAAGGGAGAGCCCGAGCGCGCGAGGCGGGCCCGCAACCGGGCCAGCCTGCCCCCCACCGGCTCCGGGACGTCCAGCTCGGCCGCAGGAGCCGCGCTGCCCGCCGCACCCTGTCCTGCACCCTGTCCTGCACCGTGCTCGCCACCGTCCGCCTGCTCGACGTTCGTAGGCTCCAGGTCCGTATGCTCCCGGTCCGGACGCAGCAGTCCCGGCTGGGCCGCAGTCCGATCAGGACCCTCGGAACGGTCGCTGCCCCGCGAGGTCCGATGACCCCGCACCAGCCAGGTGCCGCCCAGCACGACGGCGACAAGCAGGACGATGCCCAGGACGATCCACCACGAAGACTCAGTCACGGGCACCAGTCTTCCATGACCGCCGGATCGCAGCTGCCCCGACTAGGCCTCCGACCGCTCTGGCATCCGCTGGCTGATGACCGTCGTGACGCCATCGCCGCGCATCGTCACACCGTAGAGACCGTCGGCGATCTCCATGGTTCGCTTCTGGTGGGTGATGACGATCAGCTGGGAGTCGCTGCGCAGCTCTTCGAAGATCGTCAGCAGCCGTCCCAGGTTCACATCATCGAGTGCCGCCTCGACCTCGTCCATGACGTAGAACGGGCTGGGCCGCGCCTTGAAGATCGCGACCAGCAGCGCGATGGCCGCCAGGGAGCGCTCACCCCCGGACAGCAACGACAGCCTCTTGACCTTCTTGCCCGCCGGGCGGGCCTCGACCTCGATGCCCGTGGTCAGCATGTCGGCGGGATCCGTCAGGACCAGGCGGCCCTCCCCGCCCGGGAAGAGCCGCTCGAACACGCGGGTGAACTGCGCCTCAGTATCGGCGTAGGCCTCGGCGAACACCCGCTCGACCCGATCGTCGATCTCCCGCACGATCTGCAGCAGGTCAGCCCGCGAGCGCTTGAGATCTTCCAGTTGCTCCGCCAGGAAGGCATGGCGCTCCTCCAGGGCCGCATGCTCCTCCATCGCCAAGGGGTTCACCCTGCCCAAGAGCGCCATGGCACGTTCGGCGGCGCGCAGCCGCTTCTCCTGCTCGCTGCGCACATAGGGTCGTTCGATCATGGCATCGGGGTCGTCGGGCCGTTCCGGGTCGGGCGCCGGGACGCCGCGATGGGGACCGAACTCCTCCACGAGCAGGTCTGCGTCGATCCCCACCTCGGCCATCGCACGTGCCTGGACCTGTTCCAGGCGAACCTGCTGCTGAGCGCGTGCCAGTTCCTCACGGTGAGCCTGATCGGTGATCTCCGCATGCTCGCGCCGCAGCACCTCATATCTCTCGCGGACCTGCAACAGCTCGCGATCGACGAGGGCCTTCGCCTCGGTGGCGCTGTCTCGCTGCCGCGAGGCCAGTGTGAGGGACTGGTCAAGACGGCTGAGCACCACCGCGATTCCCGCCGTCACCGCTTGCGCCTGTTCCGTCTGGCGACGGCGATACTGCGCGGCCTCGGCCGCCTTGGTCCGTGAGGTTCGCTCGCGCTGCGCCGCGGACGTCAGCGAGTGGACTCTGCCTGCGGCAGCGCGCAACCGCTCCTCGAGCGTGCGCAGCGCAAGCCGTGCCTCGGTCTCGACCCCTCGTGCTCGCGCCGCCTCGCGCTGCAACTCCTCACGGCGCTCACTGGTCGAGGCCTGGTCCTGCGGCGAGTCGACGGGGTCGTTCCGGACAGCTTCCAGGCGGCCCTGCAGGTCCTCCAGGTCGGCCTGCTGCACGGCCAGCTCCGTGGTGAGCTGGGACAGGCGAGCCGCCAGCTTCGCGTGACGATCGCGCGCCAACCGGCCTGTCTCAGCCAGGCTTCCCAGGCTTTCGGCCATGGAGGACATCCGGGCGTCGGACTCGTGGAGGGCCGTCAAGGCTGCGTCGTGCGCACTTACGCAGGCGTCCAGCTCGCGTGCCACAGCCCTCCCCTGGGTGCGGGCTTCATCCGCCCGGGTGACGGCGGCACGCTGGCCCTGCTCGGCACGTTCCAGCTCGGCCTGCAGGTGCAGCACACTCGGCGCACCCGCACTGCCGCCCCACGCGTGCCTGGCACCGACCAGGTCGCCCTGCCGGGTGACCACCCGGATCCCGGGGTGGTCCCGGACCAGTGCATGCGCCTGGTCCAGTCCATCCACCACCCACACCCCGGTCAGGAGGTCGCCAAGCGCGGTCACGACGTCCGGGGACGCCCGCACCAGGTCCCCTGCCCTGATCGCACCGGTGAGGCCCGATCCAGCGGTGATCTCCGTCGTCGTCGAAGGGGTCGGCGTCGCACCCGCGGGAGCGGGCCATCCCGCGGTGTCTGGCGATGCCGCGGTGTCTGGCAATGCCGGGTGGCTGTCGCCTCCGGTGCCCGCGACGAGGAGACCTGCGCGTCCGGCGTCGTGGCGGTGGAGCCAATCGAGGGCCTGGACCACGGCAGCCTGATCGGCGACCACCACGCCATCGGCGTACCATCCGAGCGCCGCATGGATCGCCTCCTCGTAGCCCGCCGTCACGGTCAGCTCCGACGCGACCGTCCCCCGGACGGTCGCGAGGTCTGGTGCCTCCAGCAAGGCCCCGGCGCCGTCCTTGCGCGTCAGGGCAAGCCGGAGGGTCTCGAGACGTTCCGCCCAGCTGGCTGCCTCGCGATCGGCTTCGAGAGCCTTGCGCTGGTACGAGTCAGCCGCTGCCCTCACCTCGGACAGACGCTGCCGGGCCTCCTCATAGGCGGCGTCGAGGCCGACCTCGCCGAGTTCCGCGGCAGCCACCTGGCCTTCGAGCTCCTGGTAGGCCGCCCCGGCCTGCGCGGCCTCTCGCACTGCACCTTCGATGTCCGCTCGCAAGCGCACGGCCTCGGCCTGCCCGGCATCGAACCGGCCCTGCTGTGCTTCCACCTGACCGTGCAGCCGAGCCTGGCCTTCCCGGTGGTCCGAAGCCGCCTGTGCCGCCCGCGCAGCCGCAGCCTGGGCGGCCCGAGCCTGTTCCTCTGCCAGTCCACGGGCCTCGACCGCGGCCTCCAGGGCCGCCCGCGCCTGCTCGATCTCGTCATGGAGGGAGTCTTCGGCCTGCCGGGCGACCGCCGCCTGCCGATCGAGCTCGTCGGGGTCCTGCCCGGAGCTCTCGGGTCGCTGGGCGGCGAGCAGCCGGATGCGCTCGGCGGCAACCGTCTCCAGTCCCCGCACCCGCTCGCGCACCGAGGCGAGCCGGTACCAGGTCTCGCTGGCCTGGTCCACAGCCGGGGCGGCGGTCAGCGCGTGCTCCTCGAGAAGGGCGAGCTGCTCACGGTGCCGTTGCAGCTCGGCATCGAATTCCCGTTGTCGCTGCGCCAACGCCGTCGCGTCCGCCTCGTCCTGCACGAGCGTGGCGGTGAGCTGTGCCACGTCGTCGGCGAGCAACCGCGCCCGGGAATCACGGAGGTCGGCTTGCACGATGCTGGCACGCCGTGCCACCTCCGCCTGTTTGGCCAGCGGACCGAGCTGACGCCGGATCTCCGCGGTGAGGTCCTGGACCCTGGTGAGGTTGCCCGCCATCGACTCGAGCTTGCGCAGCGCCTTCTCCTTGCGACGCCGGTGCTTGAGGACGCCAGCAGCCTCCTCGATGAAGCCTCGGCGCTCCTCCGGGGTC
>JAATES010000121.1 GCA_015655615.1 Actinomycetales bacterium | reverse complement strand
TCTTCGGGGCTGATCCTGCCCACGCAGGGTGCGGAGCACTTGTCGATGTAGCCCAGGAGGCACGGGCGTCCGGATGTCTCCGCGCGGCGGAAGACCCCCGCCGAGCAGGTCCGCACCGGGAAGGGCCGCAGCAGCAGGTCCAGGGTCTCGCGAATGGCCCAGGCGTGTGCATATGGTCCGAAGTAGCGGGTGCCCGGCTTCTTCGCACCCCGCATCACCAGCGCACGGGGAACGTCCTCACCCATGGTGACAGCGAGGTAGGGGTAGGACTTGTCATCGCGGTACTTCACGTTGAAGCGTGGGTCGTACTCCTTGATCCAGGAATACTCCAGGGCCAGCTACTCGACCTCAGTCCCCACCACCGTCCATTCGACCGAGCTGGCCGTGGTGACCATGCGCTGCGTGCGCGGATGCAGGGACGCCAGAGGCTGGAAGTAGTTCGCCAGCCGGGCTCGCAGGTTCTTGGCCTTGCCGACATAGATGACCCGGCCGTGCGGGTCGCGAAACCGGTAGACCCCCGGATCGGTGGGGATCTCGCCGGCGGCCGGCCGGTAGCTGGAGGGATCAGCCATCGACGGTGTGCGAGGGCTGCGCGAGTGCTTCGGCAAGGAAGCGGCCGGTGTGACTCTCGGGCACGGCAGCCACCTGTTCCGGGGTGCCCTCCGCCACCACGACGCCGCCTCCCGAGCCGCCCTCCGGGCCCATGTCGATGACCCAGTCGGCGTTCTTGATGACGTCGAGGTTGTGCTCGATCACGATCACAGTGTTGCCCTTGTCCACCAGGGACTGCAACACCCCGAGCAGCTTGCGGATGTCCTCGAAGTGGAGGCCCGTCGTGGGCTCGTCCAGCACGTAGATGGTCCGTCCGGTCGAACGGCGCTGCAATTCGGTGGCGAGCTTGACCCGCTGCGCCTCGCCGCCGGAGAGCGTGGGCGCAGGCTGCCCGAGCCGGACGTAGCCGAGACCTACATCGGTCAGCGTCTTGAGGTGCCGTGCGATCCGCTGGACGGGGGCGAAGAACTCCGCTGCCTCCTCGATCGGCATGTCGAGCACGTCGGCCACGGTCTTGCCCTTGTAATGCACCTCCAGGGTCTCGCGGTTGTACCGTGCGCCGTGGCAGACCTCGCAGGGCACGTAAACGTCCGGAAGGAAGTTCATCTCGATCTTCAGCGTGCCGTCACCGGAACACGCCTCGCACCGGCCGCCCTTGACGTTGAAGGAGAACCTGCCCGGGCCGTACCCGCGCACCTTGGCCTCAGTCGTCTCAGCGAAGAGCTTGCGGATGTTGTCCCAGACCCCGGTGTAGGTGGCCGGATTCGACCGCGGTGTGCGGCCGATAGGGCCCTGATCGACGTGGACGACCTTGTCGAGGAGTTCCAGGCCTGTCACCCGCGTGTGACGCCCAGCCACGCGACGAGCGCCGTTGAGCTCGTTGGCCAGCACGGTGTAGAGGATCGTGTTCACCAAGGTGGACTTGCCCGAGCCGGACACCCCGGTGACCGCTGTCAGCACCCCCAGGGGGAACGAGACGTCGATCCGCTGCAGGTTGTTCTCCCGCGCACCTTTGACGGTGAGGACTCGTCCCTTGTCGAGGGGCCGACGCTGCGATGGCATGGGGATACTGCGCCTACCGGACAGATACGCGCCCGTGACAGACTCCTGGCTGGCCAGCAGGCCGGCCAGGTCACCCGAATGGACGATGCGACCGCCGTGCTCCCCCGCCCCGGGGCCGACGTCGACGATCCAGTCCGCAGCACGGATGGTGTCCTCGTCGTGCTCCACGACGATGAGGGTGTTGCCCAGGTCGCGCAACCGGGTCAAGGTGCCGATGAGCCGGCGGTTGTCGCGCTGGTGCAGCCCGATGCTCGGCTCGTCGAGCACGTAGAGCACGCCGACCAGCCCGGAGCCGATCTGGGTGGCGAGCCTGATGCGCTGCGCCTCACCGCCGGAGAGCGTCGCCGCCGCGCGGGACAGGCTCAGGTAGTTCAGGCCGACGTCCAGCAGGAAGCCAAGACGCGCCTGGATCTCCTTGAGCACCTGACCCGCTATGGCCCGCTCTCGGGGGCCGAGCTCCAGCGAGTCGAGGAAGTCCCTCGCCTCGGCGATCGGAAGCGCGCACACGTCCGCGATGGACTTCTCCCCCACCGTGACGGCCAGCACCTCGGGCTTGAGACGAGTGCCGCCGCAGGTGGGACACGGCACGTCCCGCATATAGGCTTCGTACTTCTCCTTGGACCATTCTGACTCGGTCTCGCTGTGGCGGCGCTCCAAGAAGGACACCACGCCCTCGAATCCGGTCGAGTACTGTCGCTCCCGTCCCCAGCGGTTCCGGTACCGGACCTTCACCTCATGGTTCTCTCCGTGGAAGATCGCTTCTTTGGCCCGCTGCGGCAGGGCGCGCCACGGCACGTCCATCGAGAACCCGAGATCGTCCGCGAGACTGCGCAGCACCCGGTCGAAGTACTCGCTCGAGATCGACGCCCACGGCGCGACGGCGCCCTCGGCTAGCGTCTTGTCCTCGTCCGGGATGACCAGGTCGAGGTCCACCTCACGACGCATGCCGATTCCCGTGCATTCCGGGCAGGCGCCGTAGGGCGCGTTGAAAGAGAACGTCCGCGGCTCGATCTCCTCGAGCGCCAGCGGGTGGTCGTTGGGGCAGGCCCGGTGCTCGGAGAATCGCCGCTCGCGGTCGGGGTCGTCGATGTCGGCATCCACGAGCTCGACGACCAGCAGCCCGTCGGCCAGCGACAACGCCGTCTCCACGGAGTCGGTGAGCCGTCGCTGCACGCCATCCTTGGCCACCAGGCGGTCGACGACGACGTCCACGTCGTGTTTGAGCTTCTTCTCCAGCGTCGGCGGGTCTGCGAGCTGGATCACCTCGCTGTCCACCCGGGCCCGTGAGAAGCCCTTTGCCAGGAGCTCCTTGAACAGGTCGGCGTACTCGCCCTTGCGCCCGCGCACCACCGGGGCAAGGACCTGGTAGCGGACGCCGTCGTCGAGTTCGAGCAACCGGTCGACGATCTGCTGCGGGGTCTGTGCCGTGACGCGTTCGCCGCAGACGGGGCAGTGCGGGACCCCGGCGCGGGCATACAGCAGTCGGAGGTAGTCATAGACCTCGGTGATGGTGCCCACGGTGGAACGCGGGTTGCGGTTGGTCGACTTCTGGTCGATCGAGACCGCCGGGGAGAGACCCTCGATGAAGTCGACGTCCGGTTTGTCCATCTGGCCCAGGAACTGGCGCGCATAGGCCGACAGCGACTCCACATAGCGGCGCTGGCCCTCCGCGAAGATGGTGTCGAAGGCCAGCGACGACTTGCCGGAGCCGGAGAGCCCGGTGAAGACGATCAGCTGATCCCGGGGAAGGTCGAGGTCGACGTTACGGAGGTTGTGCTCACGGGCACCTTGGATGACGAGGCGATCACTCACCGCCTCAGCCTAGGCGGTCGCACCGAATTTCGCACGTTTGTTCTATTGGTCACACGGGGCGCCGCTGATTCGCTGTCCGCAGACTTCCGGTTTTCCGCATCACGACACCCTGATGTGGAATTGCGGATCACTAGCGGTGTATGCTGAATAGCGCATCACCGTGACCGGACGTCCGGCGCGTCATTCGAGGAGGCACATGCACGGCATCGTCACCGGTCCTCGCGATCTCGGAACCGCGGTACGAGCGGTGCGTATCGCAGCGGGGATGACCCAACGCGAGCTCTCCCAAGCCCTCGGTGTCCACCAGCGCTGGCTCTCGGAACTCGAGTCCGGGCATCCGAAGGTCGCCAATAGCAAGCTGTTCGACGTCCTCAGCAGCCTCGGCATCAATCTGACGTGGCACGGACCCGACCTGTCAGCGACGGACCCTCCATCCCAGGCACCCGCGCAAGAAGTCGGTACCCGGCGGTGAGCCGGCCCGATGCGCCCGCGGCCCTTCCGGTGTACCTGCACGGAACGCGGGTCGGATCGCTCCGTGCCGGGCGGATTCCGCGGTTCGCTGC
>JAATES010000032.1 GCA_015655615.1 Actinomycetales bacterium | reverse complement strand
GGCCTCAGCGGGTCAGCCGCGCTGCCACGGCGTCGCCATGCGCCGGCAAGTGCTCGGCGCCGGCGAAGCGGATGATCCGCTCACCGATCTGCTCGAGTGCGGGCCGCGTGTACTCGATCACCTGGATCGCCTTGAGGAACGAGTGAACCCCTAGCCCGCTGGCATAGTGCGCCGCCCCACCGGTGGGAAGGACGTGGTTGGACCCAGCCATGTAGTCCCCCAAGGAGACCGGTGAATAGGGCCCCACGAAGATCGCACCCGCGTTGCGGATCTGCTGGGCGTGCGCCGCTGCGGTCGCAGTATGGATCTCCAGGTGCTCGGCGCCATAGGCGTCGACCACGGCCAGTCCCTGCTCGATGTCGTCCACCAGGACGATCGCCGATTGCGGACCGGCGAGCGCCACCGCGACTCGATCGGCATTGGCCGCGGCTGTCGCCAATCCGGGCAGCCGTGCACTGACGCCATCGGCCAGTTCGAGACTCGGCGTCACCAGGACGGCCGCTGCCTGCGGGTCGTGCTCCGCCTGGCTGACGAGGTCGGCGGCGACGAAGTCGGGATCGGCGGTGTCGTCGGCCAGAATGGCGATCTCCGTCGGTCCGGCCTCCGCGTCGATCCCCACCACTCCACGCACCAGCCGCTTGGCCGCCGCGACGTAGACGTTGCCGGGGCCGGTGATGACGTCCACGGGCTCGCACAGCACGGGACCATCGTGTGGCTCACTCCCCGCCGCACCATAGGCCAGCATGGCAATCGCCTGCGCGCCTCCCACGGCGTAGACCTCGTCGATCCCCAGCAGTGCGCATGCGGCCAGAATGGTGGGGTGGGGCAGACCGTTGTTGTCGCGCTGTGGCGGTGAGGTCACAGCGAGCGAGGGAACCCCCGCGGCCTGTGCCGCCACGACGTTCATGATCACCGACGACGGATAGACCGCCAGGCCGCCCGGCACGTAGAGCCCGACTCTGCCGACGGGGACCCATCGCTGCCGCACCTGGGCGCCCGGGGCGACCTGGACCGTGAAGTCCGCAGGGACCTGTGCCTCATGGACAAGGCGCACCCGGGTGATCGCCTCGTCCAGGCTTGCCCTGAGGTCCGGGTCGAGGGAGTCCAGAGCAGCAGCGAGGGTCGCCTGAGGAACGCGTAGCTGGTCGGGGCGCACACCGTCGAACCGTTCGGCCAGGTCTCGCAGCGCTGCGGCACCGCGGTCGCGAACCGCGGCGAGGATCGGCGCGACCTGCTCCGCGGCGTCGGACACGCCCACCTGCGGCCGGGGCAGTGCGGCCGTGAGTTCACGAGTGGTCAGCGAGGTGCCGCGCAGATCGATGCGAGAGATCACGGGCCAATTCTAGAGGCCGTGGACCCGCTTACTTGCCACGGGAGGAACGCAGCGTGGCCACGCCGCCCTGGCTGATCATCACGGCGACCAGGACCACGACCGCTCCGACCGGCTCATGCCACCGGACGGACTCATCGAGGACGACGGCGCCGAGCACCACCCCCACGACCGGTGTCAGGTAGGTGACCATCGACGCACGCGTCGCGCCCCAATCCTGGATGACCCTCATGTTCCAGATGTAGCTGAACCCGGTTCCCGCCGCGCCCAGGACGACGAGGGATCCCACGACCGCCGGAGTCAGCGACACGGGGGCAAACGCCTCGTGCCGGAAGACCAGGCTGATCACCACCATGACGGCTGCGGCCATCCCCACCTGCGTCGCCGCCGCAGTGGTGGCGTCGAACGGGCTCGCACTCAGGAAGCGTCGCGTGTACACGTAGCCCATGCCGTAACACGCCGTCGCGCCCAGACAGGCGAGCTGCGCCGTCCAGAAGTGCGGACCGACGCCCCCGGACGCGGCCGTCCAGGGCGCAGCGATGAGGATGACACCGAGCGCGCCGAGCAGCAGCGCCGCAAAGCGTGATCGCGTCAGCCGTTCCGAGGGCAGTGCCGCCAGGGAGACCAGCATCGTCATGATGGGCGTCGTGCCGTTGTAGACCGAGGAGAGCGCGGACGGGATATACTGGCCGGCCCACGAGTAGAGCAGGAACGGAACGACGCAGAGCAGCACGCCCAGGACCGCGAGGTGGCCGAGCCACCGTCCTTCGCGAGGCCAGCTGCGCCCGGTCACGACCATGACCGCCGCGAGCGTCAGGGCCCCGAGGATGACCCGGATAGCCGCGACCTGCAGCGGGTTGAGGCCTTCGAGGCCCACGCGGATGAAGAGGAAACTGGCACCCCAGACCACTGCGAGTGCTCCGAACAGCAGGGCGGTGCCCTTGGCCGGCGATGCAACGCCCATGCGGATGTTCCCCTCTTCGTCACGCCCCCGGTTCGCCACCGACGGCTGCGGTGCGTCAGACTCAAGGCATGACCGATCATATCGACGTTCCCGTGCGCGACGGCGTGATCCGCCTCGGGCAGTTCCTCAAACTGGCCGACCTGGCCGACGACGGAGCGCAGGCTCGCACGCTCCTGGCAGAGGGCGATGTGAGTGTCAACGGCGAGACGGAGACCAGGCGCGGGCGTCACCTCGTGACCGATGACGTCGTCGCCGTGTCCCGCCCGGCAGGGGCCGTCACCGCGAGAGTCGCAGGGCCGATCGCCTAGCGGTGGGACGCCCTGCCTCACCGAGAATCCGTCCTTGCCCTCCGAGGGACCGCCCTGCTACCCCGTGAGGCAATGCGGGCCGAGCAGCGCCTTGAGGTCCCCGTACAATCCCGGGTTACGGTCGACTCGCAGGGCATCGTCCAGCCGGAGGACGGTTGCCCTGCCCGGCTTGGTCAGCCGCAGGTGCACCGTGGTGCCGCCCGGATGCGCGGAGAGGATCTCCCGGAGCCGCTCCACGACGGGGGTCGTGCACCGGGTCTCGGGAAGGTACAAGGTCACCGGTGCGTCCTCGCCGGCCGAGACATCGGGCAAGGACAGCTCGATGGCCTGAAGCGACAGGGTGTCCTCCCGGCGCCGGATCCGCCCGCGCACGGCGACGACCTGATCCTCGGCGAGCACCGTGGAGTACGCCAGATAGGTGTCTCCGAAGAACATCACCTCCACCGAGGCCTCGAGGTCCTCGATGGTCACCAGGGCAAAGGCATTGCCCTGTTTGGACATCTTGCGTTGCAGCGAGGTGATGAGTCCTGCCACCATCACCGAGGAGCCATCCGACCGGTTCTCATCCTCCAGCAAGGCTGCGATCGAGGTCTCCGCCGCCCGGGTCAGCACCTGTTCCAGCCCCGACAGCGGGTGGTCGGACACGTACAGCCCGAGCATCTCGCGTTCGAACGCAAGCCGTTGCTTCTTGTTCCACTCCGGAAGATCGGGCACGTCGATGGCGAAGGACACGCTGTCGTCGTCGCCGTCCAGTCCAGCGAACAGGTCGAACTGCCCTTCGGCCTCCTTGCGCTTGACGCCGATGACCGCGTCGACGGCCTGTTCGTGCACCATCACCAGGGCACGCCTGACGTGTCCGAGCGAATCGAACGCGCCCCCCTTGATCAGCGATTCGATGGTCCGCTTGTTGCAGACCACGGCCGGGACCTTGTC
>JAATES010000329.1 GCA_015655615.1 Actinomycetales bacterium | reverse complement strand
GCGTCCACCGGCACAGGTCCGAGCGGGGTTCGCGGGCCAGGTGGGCATCCACCCACGACCGGCGCAGACCGGCTCGGGCACGGTATGCGAGTGCCGCTATTCCGTTGGGCGATATCCCCATCAGGGGAGCGACGTCGTGCGGCTCCATCTGCTCGACTGCGGTGTACCACAGCACCGTCTGCCACCGCTCAGGCAGCGCGCGGAACGCCTGCGCCACCAGGCTGCGATTCAGGGAGTCGATCACCGGATCGGTCGTCGCGGTCGTGTCGGGGACGTCGAAGTCGTCGTCGAGGTGCACCGTGGTGTTCTGCGAGCCCCATGTCGCGGCGAGATGCCGGATGACCGTGTACAGGTACGGCCGGAATGCACCATCGGGGCCGTTTCCGCGGGAGACTGCAGCGAGGATGCGGGCGTAGGCCTCAGAGACGAGGTCCTCCGCCTCGATCTTGTCGGTGATGCTCCTGGCGGCTCTGAGTCCTGCTGCGGAGTGCCGGCCCCACAACTCGCCATAGGCCGAGGAATCACCCGCGCGCACGCGGGCGAGCAGGCTTTCGTCGGTGGCGTCATGGGCCGGCGTGTCACGAGTGTGAAGCGGGTGCAGCGTCATGGGTTTCGACCTCGTCCGGTGGGGTGCCCGGTGGATGTCTCGGGGGGATGGTGACCGTGTGACCCCGGAGCCTCCTGTGACATGCGTCACTGAGATATCCGAGATTTTCGCGTCATGCGTGAGTGTATGCGATGTCCTCCTAGATAGCAGGTTGCAGACGAAGTGGCCCGATTACTGCGCCTTGGACGGCTTTCGCACGGTTCGGGCCGATCGCGAACTCACAAACCAGGAGAAACCACACACTATGTTCCAACCAGATGGAGTGCAATATAGCGGCGCCACCGGGCGCCGCAAGTCCAGGCGGCTTGCCGTGGTGGTGGCCTGGCTGCTGATGGTCCTTGCTGGCGGGGCGGCCATCGCTCCCGCGCAGGCCGCCACCGGCGGCACCATCAACAGTCTGGCGATCGTGACCGTCTATGACGGTCAGGTGACCAACACCCTCGATGGTTCGGCTCATAACGGCATAGTGGCCAGCAACGACACCGTGGGATTCCGCTGGGACCTCAACTCGACCGATCTTGTCGACGGCGTGCTGACCCAGACCCTCCCCGAGGGCTGGACCTGGGACGAGGCGTCGCTGCAGTCTCTGGACAGCTCAAGCTCGGCCTACCAGTCCCAGTACGTGCTCTCCCCGGACGGCCGGACCCTCACGGCCACCGTCTCGATCGGAAGCGGCAACGGGAACCCTTCGGTGCTGTCGCTGGGCACCCTGAATGCAGTGCCGTCGGGTGACGTGGCGAACAACTCCTCCTACGCGCCTGAGGTGTCCGGGACCGATGGGAGCCAGACGATCAAGTCCTCGGCCGACCCCATCGTCGTCGTCAACGAACCTCGCGCGGACCTGAACAAGTCACGTTCCGCGAACAACGTCCTGAGTACCCATGACTTCGGCGACGGCCAAGGCGCCGTACCCGCGCGCTATGCCGATTTCCGGATCACCGTCCAGGAGGCGGTGGGAAGTGCCCGCATCGGCGCGCGCAACGTCGACATCGCCCAGCCGCTGAAGATCGACGACTCCTATGGGTTCGGTGCGGCTACGGTCTCCGGTTCGCAGGCGGAGATCGTCGATCAGAGCGAAGCGTCGGCGGACGCCGACCTCACCCAGAGCGGCACCGACCTGGCACTCACGCTCGACAACTTCACTCACATTCCCGACGCCTGGGTCACGGTTCGACTGTGGGTGCGCAACTCCGAGGTCCCCGTCGACAGCGAGACCGCGCTCACGGTGACCAATACCGCCACACCCGAGAACTGGAAGACCGAGACCGGCGACGCCGTCGCTGAGGATCCTGCCAACAACACGGCGACAGCGGTCTTCACCAAGCCGCCCTCGATCGGTAGCATCGCCCGCGACAAGCAGGTCTATCTGTTCAACGACCAGCAGGCCGATCCGGGACTCAGCACGGACCCGGGGGCCTCCGGGGGTCCTTACACGCGAGTCACCAGCGGTGACGTCAACATCGGCAGCCTGGTCGCCTCGCGATTCTGGGTACGGCCCGCACTCGACAACACGTCCGACACCTCGACGGGCGCGACTGACCTACTGGCGTATGACTTCTGGGATCTCTCGGAGCAGAAGCTCGCATCCGACCAGGTCTACGTCGGCAATGGCGCGAACGGAGCGGTCCCGGCGACTGACTACACCGTCCAGTACACCGCTGGAACGGACCGCAGCACCCCCGAGAGCAATACCTGGTATGCGTCCGCGTCCGGAGTTCCGGGAGGGATCTCGCAGGTGACGGGCATCCGGATCGCCTACACCGCAGGTGTGTGGGCCGCCGGTACGCCGTCGGCCTCCTCAAACTTCCTGGTGGCTGCCTCGTTCCGGTTGGTGGGCGACGGCGGATCGACTGCCACCGATTACGCGCAGTGGTCGTTCGACGAGGGCATTGCCTCCGTGAACGCCTACGTGACTGTTCAGAATCACCTACTGTCCCTGGCCAAGTCTGCTGACAAATTGGCCATCGTCAGTGGTTCTCCCGTGACCTACACGCTGAAACCCACCGTCAAGCCGTCACCGGGCAACTCCACTGCCGTCTCCGTCAACGGGCTGACCGTCGTCGACCACCTTCCCGCAGGTCTGGTCTCGGTCGACACCTCGGCGGTGCCGGCCGTCTGGCAGGTGTCCTCGGCCGGGGACCCCGGGTCGGGGTTGACGCTGACCTTCACCTACACCGGCACAGCCAGCTCCGCAGACGTGCTCCCCCCGATCACCTACACCGTGACGACCTCGGTGCTGGCTCCGATCACCAGCGCGCTGGTGAACACCGCGGTGATCGATGCCGAGGGCAACACGCAGTCGGAATCCTCCCGCTCCGCGACTGCGACGGTCACGGTCCGGCAGGCTCAGATCATCACGGAAGAGAAGAGCGTGGTCGGAGAGGCCCAGATCGAGGTGGGCGATCCGGAGGTCTCTTGGGAGTCCCGGTGGTACAACTTCCAGACTGATTCGCAGGGCAAGAGCTACTTCGTCGACGTCCTGCCCTGGAACGGTGATGCGCGCGGTACGAGCTTCCATGGAGCCGCCGCGCTGAAGTCCGCCGAACTGACGCAGGCCAACGCTGCGGGTTCCACTCTCGAGTACACGACGGCCGACCGCGCCACGGTGTACGCCGCCGAGGCCAATAGCTCGGCCATCGCCTGGTCGGCGACACCGCCTGCGGACCTCTCGACCGTCACGGCCCTGCGCGTCGTGGTCGACGACTTCAAGGCGGGTGAGCCCGGATTCGGCGGCCTGGAGGTGACCATGTCGGTGACCGGGCAGGAGGCAGGCGACGTCTACGTCAACGACATCCGCGGCTGGCTCGGTACCAATGGCGTGCTGGGGCTGTCGAACAAGGCGAGTGTGGACGTGGTGGGCAGCTCGTTGAGCGGGACGGTCTGGAACGATGGCGACCGCGACGGGGTGCGTGGCGCCGCAGAGCCCGTCATCCCCGGTGCCACGGTCACGCTGCTCGACGCCGACGGAGCCGTGGTCGCGACCACCATCACGGATGCTGCGGGCCGGTACGTCTTCACCGGATTGCACTCGGGTGACTATCGCACCGAGGTGGATACGACCACGGTGGGTGCCGCCGCCACCGACGTGGTAATCAACACCTACGACCACGATGCAGATCGGGACAGCGACTCGGGCAAGCTCTCGCTAGCCAAGAACGCTGTGCTTCCTGACATCGACTATGGATACGCCTTCCTGCATTCGGATATCTCCCTGTCCAAGCAGGGGACACTCGATGGCGACGCGGTCGCGGGTGGCAAGGTCACGTGGACCTTCACGCTGACGAACACGGGTGAAAGCGACCTGACGGACGTCGAGCTCGTCGACCACCTCGCCGGAGTGACGGACGTGACCGTCACGTGGCCCGGCGACGCGAAGAAGCTGGCCGTCGGCCAGTCGGCACCTGCGAGTGCCGCCTACACCCTGACGCAGGAGGACATCGATCGGGGATTCGTGAAGAACACTGCCACGGTCACGGGCGTGGACCCGGATGGCAACACGGTGACGGATGATGCGGATGCCACGGTGACGTTGCCGGAGGGCGCCTCGCTCTCCCTGACGAAGTCGGGGAAGCTCCAGGGCACGGCGGAGGTGGGCGCCACCGTCCTATGGTCCTTCACCGTCACGAACACGGGCAACGTCTCGGTGAGCTCCGTGGAGATCGCCGACCAGCTGACCGGAATCGGCGACATCGCCTGGAAGAGCTGGCCGGGAGCGAGCGGATCGTTGAAGCCCGGACAGAGCGTGGACGCCACCGCGACGTATGTCCTGACGGCGGCGGACGTCAAGAAGGGGAAGGTGGTCAACACAGCGACGGCGTCCGGCAAGACGCCCGGTGGTGCGAACGTCCCGAGCAACAAGGCGACGGCGGAGGTGACCTACCCCGCAGGGGGGACGGGCGCCGTCACAGGAGGGGAGACCGAGAGCACCCCGTCGGTGACCCCTACTCCGGACGACGGCTATCTCGCTTCGACCGGCGCCATGATCACTGCGGTCGGACTGGCAGCCTTGTGCCTGCTGCTCGTGGGCGGGGCAAGCGTCCTCGTGACCCGGCGGTTGCGCCGGGAGTGAGTGGCGGCGCAGCTGTGTGACGTGACGGAGGGCTGAAGCCGGATGACCGGCTTCAGCCCTCCGTTGTCCGCTGTCCGCTAGTGCGGTGAGATTGCTGGCGCGGTGAGAGTGCTGGCGCGGTGAGAGTGCTAGTGCGGTGAGACTGCTAGTGCGGTGAGAGCCCCAGGGGGCGGCCCGCCAGCCCGCGGGGCCGGTGCGCGAGAGAGTCTGCGATCGACCGCAGGGCGGTGGCCGCAGGGGAGCCGGGATCACCCAGTACGACGGGT
>JAATES010000092.1 GCA_015655615.1 Actinomycetales bacterium | reverse complement strand
TAGCGCACCAGATGCGGCAGGCGATGCGGCGGTGTGGCCACGATTAACCCGGCACTGAGCAGCGCCTTCTGATGTGCCCTCAGGTCGGCGGCGGTCGCGAGCAAGGCCAGGCTGGTGGCCTCCCGAAGCCGGGCATCGAGTTCCCGGGATGCCGTCAGGGCTGCGACCACATGCCCGGCGACCAGATGGACAGCCTCCTCGAGCTCGCGCCGGATCCGGTCACGCTCCGCGCTGTACGTTTGACTGTCTCGAATCTGTACGGAATGAGGCGTCAGGCTGATCACTGCCGCGAGCTGGAGATCGTGGAGCAGGTCGGTCGTGGTCGGATACGGACTGGAGGCGAGCGTGAGGGACTGCGCTGCGGACCATCGCGAGGTGATCCGGGCGTTCGGCAGTGCGGCTTCGCGGAGCAGGAGCGTGCGGACGCCGTCCGCATGTGCACGATCGCGCGACGCGGCATCACTGTGCACCCGCAGGACGACGCCATGCTCCGTGTCCGCGAGCCCGGGGAATCCGCGCACGGTCAGCCCGTTGGCCTCGGACTCGATGACCTCGGGGAGCTCACTGATGCTCTCCGGCCAGGTCGCCAGCTCGGACGGTTCGCTCAGCCAGTCCGAGGCTTGCTGGAAGACGGGTCCGGCCTGCGTTCCACCAGGAGCGGGTGACGGCCCCGGTTCGCCCGGGCCGCTCGCCGGACGTCCGTGCCCGGATCGAGGCTGAGCGGCGAGGTCCGATCCCGGCGCCCCGGATCCTCCGGCCCCTGCGCGGGCCTCATCGAAGGCGGAACGCAGCGCGGTCTTCACCGCCGAGCGGACCGCCCATTCGACCTGCGGGGCCAATCGGCGTTGCAGACCGGCGAGGTCTGTGGACTCGTCGAGCATGATGGCCGATCCGCTGCGGTGGTCAATCACGCGGTAGGTCAGGCGCAGGTGCGGCGGGAGCTTGTGATCGTCGAAGGCCTCCTGCGGGATCTCCACCCCTTTGACCTCGCGCGCCGCCCGGCGGAAGGCCTCCTGGAACGACTCGGCCATGTCCCCGGCACGGGTGAGGTCTGACCAGGAGGGGAGGTTGTCCCGCAGCCAGCGGACGATCAGTCGTGCGACGTCGGGTGCCGGGACGAGCTGAACCCGGATGGCCTTGGGCAGGGACCTGATGGTCGCGATGGCGAGGTCGTCCAGCAAGCCCGGGACCAGCCAGTCGAAGCCATCGGGCACCACCTGGTGGAGGGCTGCGACCGGTATGTGTACAGTGACGCCATCGCTATCTGTACCAGGGTTGAACTGGTAGGTGAGGGCAAACTCCTGATCCCCCTGGGTCCAGGTCTGCGGGAACAAGGCGGGGTCGACGCTCTCGGCCTGCGGTGCCAGCGCCGTCAGTGAGAGGTCGAGCAGGTGCGGGTGGACACGTCGTTCGGCCTTCCACCAGGTGTCGAAGTGCCGGGCGGAGACCACGTCGTCCGGGATCCGCTCGTCGTAGAACGCGACCAGGGCCTCGTCGTCGAGCACCAGGTCGCGGCGTCGCGAACGCGCCTCCAGGTCCTCGGCCTCCTGGCGGATCTGCGCGTTGTGAGCGGCGAAGCGGTGGTGCGTGATCCAGTCGCCCTCGATCAGGGCGTGCCAGATGAACATCTCGCGTGCAGCCGCCGCATCGACCTTGCCGTACAGGACCGTCCGGTCCGAGACGATGGGAACTCCGTAGAGCAGCACCTTCTCCTGGGCGACGGCGGCGCCGCGCTTGCGTGACCAGGCCGGGTCGGAATAGGTGTGCTTGACCAGGTGCGCGGCCAGATCCTCGGCCCACTCGGGCTGGATCCGCGCGACGTCCCTGGCCCAGAGCCGGGAGGTCTCGACGAGTTCCCCGGCCATGATCCAGGCGGGCGGCTTCCTGGACATCGGGGAGCCCGGGAAGATCGCGAACCTGGCACCGCGAGCTCCGATGTACTCGTTGCGGGACTGCTTCTTGGCACGCTTCAGGGCGCGCTCGCGGGCCTCTCCCCGTAGGTGCGCGACGGCTGAGGCCTTCACCTCGCCGGTGTCCTGCATGCCCAGCTGGGACAGCAGCCCCGCGAGCAGCGAACGGTGGATGTTGTCCGCGGGCCAGGAACGTGTCGCCTTGGTGTCGGTCGGGTCGGTCCCTGGCGGGTCGGTGACTGGCGGGTGGGCCTGGTCGCGGCCGGGCGGGGTGTGCGCCCGCGACCCTGACGGATGCGGGCTGGTGGCGAGGTTGACCCGGATGCCGAGCGGCTTGGCCAGTTCCCGGAGCTGCCCGACGACGTCCTGCCATTCCCGCACCCGCAGGTAGTTCAGGTGCTGGTGGCGGCACAGGCGCCGGAAGGCGCTGCCCGAGAGCTCGCGCTGCTGCTCGCGCAGGAACTCCCAGAGATTGAGATACGTCAGGAAGTCGGACGTCGGATCGGTGAAGCGGGCATGCCACTGATCTGCCTGAGCGCGTTGTTCGGCCGGGCGCTCTCGGGGGTCCTGCACCGACAGGGCGGCGGCGATGATCATGACCTCCCGCACGACGCCGTGCTGGTTGGCGGCGAGGATCATGCGGGCCAGCCGGGGGTCCATCGGCAGCAGCGCCAGTTCCCGGCCCACGGCAGTCAGTCCCTCGGAGGTGGCGGTTCCCCGGGGGGCCAGCGCGCCCAGCTCGGTGAGCAGCTGGACGCCGTCGCGCACGGCACGGGTGTCGGGTGGCTCGACGAAGGGGAACCGAGCCATGTCCGCGGGTGAGGTGGCGACTCCCACCGACAGCATCTGCAGCAGCACCGAGGCCAGCGAGGTGCGCAGGATCTCCGGCTCGGTGAACTCCGGCCGCGCGGCGAAGTCCTCTTCGGAGTACAGGCGGATCGCGATCCCGTCCGCCACCCGCCCGCATCGGCCTGACCGCTGGTTCGCACTGGCCTGGCTGATCGCCTCGATAGGCAGCCGCTGGACCTTGGTGGCCTTGGAGTACCGCGAGATGCGGGCAGTGCCGGGGTCCACCACGTAGCGCACGCCCGGAACGGTGAGGGAGGTCTCGGCGACGTCGGTCGACAGCACGATCCGTCGCCCGGAATGGGACTCGAACACGCGGTGCTGCTCGGCGGCCGAGAGCCGGGCATACAGCGGCAGGACCTCGATGT